>JAZLKY010000076.1:0-8502 GCA_045597885.1 Acutalibacteraceae bacterium
TGAACGAACCGCACAGAAACCGTTGCAATACAACGGTTTCGGCTTTGCCCGACGGCGTACAAAGGTACGCCGAGGGTGAGGTTCGTTTATAGCCGAAGGGAGCCGAACCTCGGTTGGTTTTTTCTTAAAACCGTAAAAAGGTGCGTTTGATTCGCCAACGCACTCCGAACGGTATCCGGGAACGGTCTTGCCCGTTCCGCAGAGCATCTCGCCAAACCGATTGCGTGAACCGCCCCCCCGATCCCCGCCGCACCCATGGCGGTGTCATTGCGAGCCGGTGCGCCGAGCACGACTTAATGTGATATTGTCGTGGATCTTGACCAAATTTCAAAGAAGTACAAAAAACGAAACAGCACCGGCGTGGCAATCCATGCCTAAACACCGATGTGCGGCGAACCGTTATCGATGTGTTCGCATCAATCTTAAGAGTGGATTGCGTCACCAGTGTGAACACTGGTGACGCAATGACACCGCTTGAAGTTTTGCGATGAATCAGGGTATGTGAACCGCAACAAATGCAACGGTATACTTAGCGGTGCGTCGGGGACGCCGCACGCTACGCATCTTGCCATGAGTTTTGCGTTATGATCGGCGGGACGATTCAATGAATTATGCGGTTTGCTCAGTTTTTCACGGAAAGGAGAAAAGAACTTTCGTTTTTTTCTCTTGCTTTTTTGTTGCAGTTGTTGTATGATTACGGTAACAAATCGGCGAGGAGTGTTCGGCGTGACACACCGCAAAATCGGAAAAACATTTGATGTCATCGTGGTGGGGAGCGGTCCCGCCGGTGTCAGTGCCGCCATTTCCGCCGCCCGGCACGGGGTAAAGGTGCTGTTGGTCGAAAAGCAGAATGCTTTGGGCGGGATGTGGACCGGCGGCTATATCTGTCCGCTGTTTGATGCAGAGCAGGATACGCCGGTACTCAATGAACTGTTGGAACGGCTGAAAGCGGGCGGTCACTGGGGCGGTTTCTGGGACAGCAGTTTTCAGTACGAATTCATGAAATATCATTTAGAAGAAATGTGTCTGGAAGCGGGTGTGGAGATCCTGTATGATACCTGCTGTACCGATGTCGAAAAGGCGGAAAAAGGATACACGGTAGAGGTGTTCAATATCGAGGGGTCCCCCCGGTACCCGCCACGCATCTGCACCGATGCCACCGGGCACGCCTCGGTCGCCGCCATGGCGGGCGTACCCTGCCGGGTGGGGGATGACCGGGGAGAAAACTGTCAGGCAATGACACAGATGTTCCTCATCGGCAATCTTCCGGCAGACTTCGACACTTCCAAACAGTGCTATGAGGTCTTTGCCACCGCCTATCGCAACGCCGGAGCGGACGAGGGGGAGATCCCTTTCCGTGTGCCGTACATCATCGATATCCCCAACACCCACTATGCGGTGGTACAGCTGACACATATGTATCGGTTCGATTCGCTGTCTGCCGCAGACCGCACCGCCGCCGTGACGGAAGGACGGCGGCAGATGATCCGGGCATTCTCTCTGCTCAAGGAGTATCACCCGCAATTTCATGAGATCGAATTGATCTCGTCCGCACCGCTGTTGGGGGTGCGGGAATCCCGCCGCATCGAGGGGGACTATACGGTCACGGTGGAGGATGCCGTTACGGGGGCAAGATTCCCCGACCGTACCGCCGGGTGCTATTTCAACATGGACGTACATGACAGCAAAGGGGGAACACAGACCTGTACTCCTATTCAGCCGTTCGATGTGCCTTACCGTTCTTTTCTGCCGAAAGGGTTTGAGGATCTGCTCGTGGTGGGACGGTGCATCTCCGGCGATCATCAGGCGATGGCTGCCTACCGGGTGACGGGTGACTGCTCCGCCATGGGGGACTGTGCCGGCAACGCCGCCGCAGCCGCCGTGCTGCAAAACAAGTCTTTGCGGGATGTTACGGCAGAAGAATTGCATTCTTTCGGAAAAGACCGATAAAATACAAATAACAGAAATATGGAGGATGATCAATATGGATATTGCTTTCCGTACTGTATCCGAAAATGCTTGGGTTTTTCCCGATGACTGTGTGGGAACACCGTCCGAACGGGCGGTACTGCATATCGCACGGGGCGGGAATGCCCTGTTTCAGACCGTAACCGACCGTGTTCTGCCGGAAGCGGTGGATGTTACCTTCCGGGTGGATGGGGCGAACGGGATCACGGTCACACCTTACCGACTGGATACCGTCCATGTCGGCAAAAACAGTGCGCCGAGAAGGGATTTCGGATATGCCGAACGCTATGAGGATGTCAAAGATTTTGTCACACGGGAAGCACCGTTCGATGTCTGTGACATCACCGCTCCGCTCGGTGAACGGCTGGAGGCGGGCAAGGTGTTGCTTGCGTTTCGTTTTTCCGCCTCTGCCACAACACCGATAGGGGAGCAGAAGATTTTACTGACACTCACCTTCGGGGAAGATGTGATCGGTATTCCCGTGGACCTGACCGTACACAAGGCGAAGATCCCGCCGCTTTCCGATACATCCCTTACGGTCTGCAACTGGATCTATCCGAAGGTTTTGGCGGAGGATCACGGTGTCGAACTGTTCAGCGAGGCGTATTATACCGTTCTTCGCCGCTACATGAGCCATCTGCTGGATATCCGCTCCACCGTTTTTACGATCGTCGAGCGGTTCGCCGCTTCTTTTGTCAAACCGATCCGTGACGGGGACGGGAGGATCGTCGACTTTGACCTTTCCGAGATCGAAAGACACCTGGGTATGGCACGGGAAATGGGATTCCCCATCATTGCCGGACCGTTTGTAGCACTGTGGAATAACTGGCAGGATAACGGATTGTGGCTGTTGTGGGATCGGGAGACGGAGGTGACGACGCCGGAGGCGTACCGTCAACTGCGGATCTATTTCACCCGTGTCGGGGAAATGATCGCCCGCAACGGATGGGAGAACTGTTATTGGCAGACACTGGTCGATGAGCCGCAGGTGAACAGCGAACTGATGTACCGTTCTCTTGCCTGTATCTGCCGCCGGTTTTTGCCGGGTATCCCGATCTCCGATCCCATCGAAACGACACAGGTCGGCGGGGCGACCGATGTGTGGTGCATCAAACAGGCGACCTATGAAAAATATATCGACATCTACCGTCAGTATCAAAAGGACGGTGAGCGGATGACCTTCTATACCTGCGGATATCCGGCGGGCGATACCATGAACCGGGTGCTGGACCTGCCGCTTTCGGCAGGACGGCTGGCATTCTGGATGTGTCATCGGTACGGATTTGAGGGATTCCTGCACTGGGGATATCATTTTTGTGTCGATCGGACGGATATGGCGAATCAGCCTTCGCCCGCCGGGAATCAGGCGATCGTCTATCCGGCGGGGGATACCGTGCATGACAGTATCCGTTCCTATAACCAGCTTGCCGGTTGTGAGGACTGGGAACTGCTCAACTGCATCAAACAGGCGGATGCACAAAAAGCGGATGGGCTGATTGCCGCCGTTGCCCGCACCTTTGATGACTATGAGCGTGACCCGGACAGATTGGATGCCATGCATATCCGCCTTTTGGAAGAAGCGGACAGGGTGACACCGTAATAACGGTTTTGTGTTGTCTTTTCGTTTGATTTACCATAAAATGGGGGAAACAATGTTGAAACGGATTTTCGGAAATTGCAAAAAAAGAGTGATCGCAGTGGTACTCTGCGTATGTCTTACCGTTTCGGCGGTGGGCATTCCGGCTTCTGCGGCAGGCTCTTCGTCGGGCGGAACGGAAGAATATTTTGTTTCTTCCCTTCTCAAAAGCACCCGCACGGTTTGTCTCAATAAACTGGTCGGTTGGGCGATGGACGGTTTTATGAATATGATGTTCGAGCCGAAAGACAGCCAGGAGGTAACACTGCTCAAGGATATCCGGGAGCAGTTGGGTACCGTGCTTGCCAACCAGCAGAAGATCGCCGACGAACTCAAGGCGTTGGAGGGATTGGTCGAAGTCCAGTCCTATCTGAAGATCATCAACGACTATATGGATGCGCTGGCACTCTGCGAGCCGTTCTTCCAGTGCTATGACACGCTGAACATGCTTGACGAGACCTACGCCGGACAGCCGGATGCGCTGAAGATCCAGCGGTTACGTGCGCTCACCGAGGGGCTCGGTATCACGAATATGGTCAGCGCCAACACATCGGTGGACGATAAGTTCCTGACACTGTACAGCAAGTTTGCCGGTCCGATTTCCTATTCCGTTAACGGAGAGATCGTTTCGGACGGCGATCTGTTCGATGTATACCGTGAGATCAAACGCTATCAGTACTGCTGGGAAAACGAGGCGTGGGACGACATGGAGAGCTTCTTTGCGTATGCCGCCTACGGTTTTGCACTCGTTTCGATGGTCGAAACGGCATCCGTACAAGCCCGCATCGAGCGGTGCCGTATCCACAATGAGGGAAAAGCGGTGATTGATCCCGACTATTACAGCACCGCCTCGCTCGAAACATGGCTGTATAATAACGGCGGTACTGCCGCCGAGAGCGATCTGGAGAGCCACATCAAGCGTGGCAGTGATGTGTATGAGAAGCATACCGTCGTCCGGCAGGATCTGTACCGCCATTTCTGGAAGCCGGGACACGAGGTGTTGCTGTATACGAAGATCAGGAGTCTCGGTAACCACCCCGTTGACGAACCGCTTGCCGGAAAGGGCGGCACGTCCGCTGGATCCAACTTTCAGAATACCGCAGGAATGCGGATAAAGCGTGAGGGCGAAAAAGCACAGCTTGTTGACACATTCTGGAACAAGTTTTATGACAGTGATCTGTATCCGCAGGCGAAATTGATGACGACCGATGTCGTCAATCGGATGCTTTCCGCCGTCGGTCACGGTTCCACCCTTGCCGATATCATCAAAGCGGGCGATTTTCAGTATTTCGATTGCAAAGACATCAATGACTGTATCGGTCTTGTTTTGCAAAAGGACGATGCGCTGAATCCAATGACCGTTGACCAGTCGCACGATTCCGTATGGGCAGAGGGACTCGGTATGGAATATACCGACAAGATCCGGGTATATACGAGATATGCGCCGGTCGGACAGACCGATGATATTGCCAAAGGAAAAGCGCAGAATTATCATACCTACTACTATTATCATACGAGTGATGGCCCGACCAAATGGTATATCAAAGACGAATATACCGCCGGAAGTCTTGCGCAACTGTATGTGTGTGAGGACACCTGTATGCACAGCCACGCCCGGTGGGTAGAAGATTCCGCCGTGGAGGCGACCTGTTCGCATGAGGGAAAAGAGCAGGATTGGGAATGCCTCGATTGCGGCAAGGTATTTGTCGGTGCAACAATCCCGCAAGCCGCTCACACCGGCGGTACATGGCAGAAAGAATCCGGTAAGCACTGGAAGGTATGCGAAGTGTGCGGGCAGGAATACAATGTCGGCGTTCATGTGAGCAGTTCCTCCTCCACCTTTATCACGGGGTTCTATGTTTGCGATCTGTGCGGATATATGACAAGTATTTCTCCGTTCATGTCCGGGCATCCTGTCTCGGATCCGCAACGGTCACAAACACCGAATAAAGATCAGAAGACGGAGCAAAAAACACAGCGAAACGCCACTGCGCCCGATGCCGGTGATCACAGCGATGCGGTACTGTATACGGTGCTTGCGCTTGCGTCACTGGGTGGTTTGATACTTTGCTGTTGTAAAAACAAAAAGAAAGCCGCAATTCGGTAATATAAAAAGCATGGTGCGCCGGGAATGTCGCACACTATGGAGGCATCATTTTCGGGTAGCCAAAGGCGGCGCATGGCCATGACAGTCCGGGGGACTTTCAGAGCCATGCGATGACTGAGCCCGCAGGCGAGATATTGTCATGAGCGAAGCGAATGCCGGAGAGATTGTTAAAAAACAGGAGTTTCTTGACAATTCCTCCGGCATTTTGCTGAAGAAAAATGCCAGTTTCCTTTACACAATGGAGGCTTTTTGTCGCCATGGGTTTGGCGGATTGCTTTTACTGTACGCTTTTGCCGCCGTCAACGTATATGCTTTGTCCCGTTATGTATCTGCCCTCATCCGAACATAAAAGCCTTGCGATACCTACACAGTCCTTTGCTTCACCGTAATAACCCACAGGTATTGAATTTCTGACCTTTTCGGCATATTCGGGGTCTGAGAGTGCTTTATAGTTGCGGTCGGTATATATGACACCGGGGGCAATATTGTTGACCGTTATTCCGTCTTTGGCAAGCTGTAGGGACAAGGACTTTACCATATTCGTCTGTGCCGCTTTCGATGCTGAATATATAAGCATATCGGGGTGCGGCTTCGTTTCCTGGACAGAGCCAACGGTGATGATCCTGCCGAAGCCGTTTTCACGCATATGCGGTACTGCCTTCTGTATAAGCATAAGCGATGAGATGAAATTACAGTTAAGCTGTTCGTAACAGTCATTCAGTGAGATTTCCTCCCACGGTATTCTGTACTGTATCGAAGCGTTGAGTATCAATATGTCGACATTCTTTACGACACCGTATAAAAGCTTTGTTTCCTCCGTATTGCAAAAATCGGCTTTTACGAGATGGGCAATTCCGCCGCCGTTTTTGATTTCATTTACGACCGCTTTTGCTTTTTCCGTATTTGTCGCATAGTGTATATACACTTCATAGCCGTCAAGCGCAAGCGCAACGGCTATTTCTTTTCCTATGCCCTTTGAAGAGCCGGTTATTAGTGCTTTTTTCATAATGTTATCTCGCTTTTTTCTGCACCGTTTTTATGTATTCCGAATGCCACCTTTTTGCCGTCGACAAATACGGTATAATCTCCGTAATAGCCTGTAAACCCGACGCAGCCGTTTTCGTCTGCCGTCAACTCAAGGGCGGTGTGCCATTTTTCGTTGAAAAGATAATGAAGCCTTTTTGCCGATTCTTTTGGTGTCATATCATGATGAAACAATCCGCCATGGCATTTGTTTTCGTTCCAGATATTCTTGTTGATATATGCATACCCGTCGGGCAAATTCCAATAAACAGCAGTATCGATCGACGGATGCGAAAAGAATAGCGTGTACAACTGTTCCAATAAATCCGCCTGCAACTCTTCATCGGCTTGTGTTTCGCCGAATGTCGGAACAGTGATCTCGGTGATTTCAAGAGGAAGTCCCAGGGATGCCGCAATATCAAGCCCCTTTAATATTTTTGTTGGGCTGAACATACCGCTTCCGCTTTTGACTGCCTCTTCGTATTCCTCTTCGGTTTGCGAAGAAGCCCCCGTGAAGCAGTGGTGCTGAAGACCTATTTTGTCAATGGGCACACCCTTTAAAAGCGAGTTTTCAAGAAGCAAATAATAGGCGTTTCTGTAATCCTGCTCTGCCATTTCGCAAATGCTGTTTGCTTCGTTCAGCACAAGTGTTTCGTGCGGAAAATACTTCTTTGCCAGTGAAAAAGCCCATTCGACAATATCCTTTTTTTCGCTTATAACAGTTTGAGTGTCCCAACCTGATTCACAAAGCAGTTCGTTTGCAACTTCAAATTCAAAAAGTCTGCCCGAATACAGCTTCGCTATCTGACGAAAACGCTCCTCATAAAGTCTTTCCATTTCGGACATGTCTTTTTTGGGAAGCCAATCGGGAGTGAATTTATCGTAAACCAGACAGTGCAGTTTTGCATCGACACCGTTTTCTTCACAGTATTCTACACAGAGATCGGGCGCAGGACGGCGGTAAATTTTCGGGCTTTGCTTGAAGTATCGCGACTTCCCCCGTTCGGGCTCAAGTCCGTCCCAATAAAACGGGACCGTCGCCGCATTGAAATACCGGCAAAATGTTTCACGGTACCGTTTGTTTAATACATCACTGTCAAATTCATCCAGCATAAAAATGTTGGCACCGTATCTGAAGTCGTGCCGTGTCTGACATACCGTAACTTTTTTATGGGCGGCAGGTTTGCCATCTTTTTCAAAAAGACGCAGTTCGTGATAACCCTTGCGGTGCTTTTCGATATCCTCTTTTACTCTGCCGTTTAATAATTCTTTGTCGGCATCGGTCAAATTCAGCCAGATTTTTCTGTTGGTTTCAGTATTCATATCATTCTCTCCTCATAAAGCGGTTTGCGTATCGTTCGGATCACCGTTACGGGCAAGGTCATATTCCTTTGACCAATCAAGACTGCGGTATTCCTCTCCACGGGGGTCATTCTTTATCCAATCAAGCAACATATCGAGCATTTCTTCTGTCCAGGTGTTTTTGTCGATCTGTGCGGTGGTAAATTTCCCCTGACAAATCATCTCAAATCCGAAATCATCTTTAACATGGGTTTTTGCCGCTCCCTCAACAACATTGGCAACAAGATGTGCGGGAATAAACAGGATGCCGCCGCCTGCACCAAACACCACGTCACCGGGGAGGCAGACCGCACCGCCGAAATTGGTGATATCGTTCCAATCCTTCATCACGAATTCCCGGATGGGTGTCGGGTCTATGCCACGGTAGTACACCTGCACGTCGGGCACTTTTTTCATCTGCTCGACA
>JAZLKY010000077.1:0-1367 GCA_045597885.1 Acutalibacteraceae bacterium
GTCCTGCAATGCCTCTTTGCCGCACTGCATATGGATGCGTATCCCACCTTTGTATCGGATAAAGTCCAATAACTTGATGATACCGATTTCGCCGGTCCGCTTTACGTGCGGCGCACAGCAGGCACAGCAATCATACCCTTCCACGGTGACGATCCTTACGTCACCGTCAATTTCTTTTTTACTGCGGTAGTCAAGAGTTGCCAGTACCTCCGGCGGAGGATAAACGGCGGTCACCGGTACATTGGCGTAGACGGCGGCGTTGGCTTCATCCTCGATGCGGTCCAGCTGCGCTCTTGACAATTCGCCGTCAAGGTCGATCGTGACATCCGTGCTGCCCAGATGAAATCCTACATTCTGGATTCCGTAAGTGCGGTAGATCAGCCCTGAAACAATGTGCTCACCGGTGTGCTTCTGCATCCGGCAGAACCGCTTTTCCCAATCCAACTCTCCGGTTACGAAGCTACCGACCGTCAAGGGGGCGGCAGTGGTATGCCGGATGATCCCGTCCCGTATCTGTACGTCAGTGACGGGAATGCCATTGAGCGTTCCGGTGTCAGAGGCTTGTCCGCCGCCCTCCGGGAAAAAAGCGGTGGCATCCAGTGTGATGGCAAATCCTCTGTCAGTGGGTTCACATCCGATCACTGAGGCGGAAAAAGTCCGACAAAAACTGTCCTCATCAAATAGCCGTCTTGTCATGAGAAGCACTCCTCCATTATTCTTTTTTTCAGTATAACTGTTTTTAGTTTATTTGTAAAGTTCTTTATCACCGTATGCCGGAAGGTGACACGGTTTCTTCGGTACCGCATAGTATGATAGTGTGTACCATTTTGGGAAGGGAGCAGTGGCGGCATGGGAAATCAGTATATTCATGTCGGTTCGATTACCAATGCCATGCGGGGGAAGAACCTGTTGGAGAAAAAGGGGATCCGTTCTTATATCAACCGGACCGCCCATCCGCCGAAAGGCGATGGGTGCGGCTACAGCCTGTTGGTTACGGAACGGACAGAAGAGGCGGTACGTATCCTGCGCAACGGCGGCGTGCGTGTCGTGCGGATCAGTGATGCGCTGTGAGGGATGAAGCGCTGATCTATTGGGATAATGCCGCTACCACCTGGCCGAAACCGCCGACGGTATGCCGGGCGGTGGAAGAAGCCATGGAACGATACGGTGCCAATCCGGGACGTGGGGGACATGCCATGAGTCTGCGAACGGCGGAAATGGTGTACCGTTGTCGGGAAAAAGCGGCGGCGTTTTTTGGAGCAAATGATCCGGCGGGCGTAGTGTTTACTCCCAACTGTACGGCGGCACTCAATACGGTTATCCGCAGTGTGACAGGCAACAAAAGCCGTATTCTCATTTCCGATCTT
>JAZLKY010000078.1:0-8963 GCA_045597885.1 Acutalibacteraceae bacterium
ACACTGTTTCACGTGAAACAATGTCGGGTTTTTATAGCCGAAGAGAGTCGAACGCAATCGCCGTTGGCTATAGTTGGCTTGTCCCACAAGCCAACTGTATCATGATCGTTTTGAAAACATTGTCATTTCCCGTTGTCGGGAAAAAGAACTATAGCGGCTGCTTTGCAATTTTTGCCGGGGGGCGAGGATATTTTGAGGGAGTATTAGCAATTTTGTCGACAGAAATCAGCATCCGGTCGGCGGGGGCCATATCACCGACCGGCTCGACCGGCATTCTGAACGCAACCGTCCGCCCCGGCTTTCCGCCCAGAACTGAGATCGCTTTTTCGGCGGCACTTTTTTCCCGGTCCCCATCCCTGCCCTTCAGCGCAATAAACCGTCCGCCCGGTCTGACAAACGGCAGGCAGTACTCACACAACACCGGCAAAGCGGCAACCGCACGTGCTGTCGCCACATCAAACCGCTCCCGCCAATCGGGAGAACGGCCGCCCTCCTCCGCACGGGCATGCACCAAGGTCACCGGCAACCCCAATTCCCGGCAAAGCGTCTCTAAAAAGACCAGCCGTTTGTTTAAACTGTCCAGCAATGTCAGCCGACAGTCGTTTCGGAGCAATGCGAGCGGCACACCGGGAAATCCGGCACCGGTCCCCACATCAATCAGGGAAAATGTCCCTTCCGGCAAAAGAGGGGATGCCGCCAAGCTGTCGGCAAAATGCTTCACGGCAATTCCTGCAGGATCAGTGATCGCCGTCAGATTCATTTTCTCGTTCCATTCCACCAGCAGGCGGGCATAAACCGAAAAGCGTTCCGCCAATTCCGGCGACACGGACACGCCCACATCCCCGGCACAACGAATCAGCAGTCCCTTATCCATCATAGCGGTTTTCCTCCTGACTGCTCCAGACGATGAGGGTGGACACATCTGCCGGGCTGACACCACTGATACGGGATGCCTGCCCAATGCTCCGTGGACGGATCTTTGCCAATTTTTCCTGTGCTTCCTTTCGAAGTCCCCGAATAGAAGCATAGGGCGTATCGACGGAAAGCAACCGTCGTTCCAGCCGGCGCATTTCATCTATGGCAGCCTGCTCCCGGCGGATATATCCCTCGTATTTCAACTCTACTTCTACCTGCTCCTCTACCAACGGGTCCATTGCCGGTCGGTCGACGTCCACCGCTTTGAGTTTTTCATAATTTAATTGCGGACGCTTGAGCAATTCCTCCAGCCGAATGCCGGTAGTCACCGGGGTGGTTCCGTTGGCAGCAAGTAAAGCATTAAGCTTTTCATCAGGCGGGAGCACAGTATCATGCAGTCGTTGCCGTTCCTGTTCCTTCTGCGCCTGTCGGTGGGTAAAATGAAGCCATCGGTCATCGTCCACCAATCCGATCCGGCGCCCGACAGGCGTAAGGCGAACATCCGCATTATCCTGCCGCAATACCAGCCGATACTCACTGCGGCTGGTCATCATGCGGTAGGGATCCATACAGCCCTTTGTCACCAAATCATCTACCAGCGTGCCGATATAACTGGATGCCCGATCGAGGAGCAACGGTTCTTTCCCTTTGATCTTCAGCGCCGCATTAGCACCTGCCACCAAGCCCTGTCCCGCCGCCTCCTCATAGCCGGAGCTGCCGTTAAACTGCCCCGCCCCGTACAAGCCGGGATAATCCTTGAATTCCAATGTCATTTCCAATTGGGTGGGGTCGATGCAGTCATATTCGATGGCATAGGCGGGACGCATGACCTTGACCTGCTCCAGTCCGGGTACTGTCCGCAAAAACGCCATCTGCACATCGACCGGCAGACTGGAGCTAAGCCCCTGTAAATACATCTCGTCAGTATGCAGACCACACGGTTCAATAAACACCTGGTGGCGTTCTTTATCGGCAAACCGGACGATCTTGTCTTCGATGCTGGGACAATACCGAGGTCCGACACCTTCAATTTTTCCGCCATACAGTGGAGAGCGATGAAGATTATCCAGTATGACCTTTTTGGTATCTGTCCCGGTCCATGTAATGTGACAGGGCAGTGTATTATGCAATTCTCCCGTTGTCTCAAAGGAAAAAGGCACGACCGGTTCTTCTCCATCCTGTTGTTCCAAGCCGGAAAAATCAATACTGGACTTAAGAACACGGGGCGGCGTGCCGGTTTTGAATCGGCGCAGAGCGATCCCGATATCGAGCAGTGACTGCGACAGGTCCGCCGCCGGGAACATCCCGTCCGGCCCGCTCTCATAGGAGACATCGCCGACAAACACCTTTCCCTTCAGAAAAGTACCGGTCGCCAGCACCACAGCCCGCACCACATACTGTACTTCCAACCGGGTGGTCAGCCGCCACCGCCCGTCTTCTTCGGGGGTAAGCGAGACGATCTCTCCCTGCTTGACATCCAGACCGGGCGTCATTTCCAGCGTGTGCTTCATCGTGGCAGAATATTCTCTGCGGTCGATCTGCGCCCGCAGAGAATGGACAGCCGGCCCTTTCCCCCGGTTGAGCATACGGCTCTGCAAAAAATTGGCATCAGCCGCCCTGCCCATTTCGCCTCCAAGTGCATCAATTTCCCGCACCAAATGTCCCTTGGCTGTTCCGCCGATAGACGGATTACAGGGCATATTGCCGATCCAGTCTAAATTGATCGTAAAAACGACCGTACGGCAACCCAGCCGAGCCGATGCCAGCCCCGCCTCTATACCGGCATGACCGGTACCGATTACCGCAACATCATATTCTCCCTCAAGAAATTTCATGGTGACATTCGTTCCTTTTCATAAATTTTCCACTTTTTAACGGAAAATTTTGGCTGATTTTTCAAATCTGCCTTTCAACAGATTTTTCAACTTATCAACAGAAAAACAGGGGCTTCCTGGTGAATAACTACGAGAAGTAATGAAGTTTTCCGCCGTTTCCCGTTAAAGAATTCACATTTTCCACGGATTTTTCCACAAAAAGCGAAAAAAGCCTTTAAAATAAAGGAAATCTATTTGTGGAAAACTTAAATGCCCAAATTCATATTTTGCCCACCGCCAACATAAATAATACAAAAAGTAAAAAGCGGGGGATCACCGTGTGGAAAAAGCCGCTTTCACCTTTTCGTTTGATTTTATATGGCTGTCTGATCGCCTTTTTTTGGTTTTTATCCCGGATACAGGGATAATACAAACCTGTTGCCCTAAAGCGTGTCAGCAGGGCTGTTTCATCATTTTGTATTTCGTGATCATCCCCTTTGCCGAATTATCGGCAAAGGGGATGATCAGAGCTTCATTTGCTGTTTTTCCGGGCTTATTCCTCGCTTTCGGATGACGGCATCTCATCCGTTTCGGATCCTTCCGCTTCTTCGGGTTCTCCTTCATCCTCCGGATGAGCGGTCTCCTCCCCCTCTATGTGGGTCGCCTTCCCGATGGAGACGATCCGGGCATCCTCCGCCATCCGCATGACACGTACCCCCTTGGAAATACGGCTGCATTGCCGTATTTCTGCGATCAGCATCCGGATCATGATGTTGTCGGAGGACATAAGGATCAGATCCTCTTCCGGCTTGACGGTGATGATCCCCGCCACATCGCCGTATTTCTCGGTATGGTAGTTGGTCAAACCCTTGCCGCCACGGGACTGTGTACGATAGGCGTCAAAGGCGCTCAGTCGTCCGTAGCCGGTTTCAGTAACGGTAAGCAGGAGTGCGTCGTCGTCTACCGGCACAACACCAACAACCCGATCCTCTTCCGACAGGTTGATCGCACGAACACCACGGGCTGTCCGCCCGACGGCACGTACATCATTTTCATCAAATCGGATCGCCATGCCCTTTTGGGTGGCAACAAGCAGTTCCTGTTGACCGTCGGTGGTCAACACACCGACCAACTCGTCACTTTCATCCAAATCAATGGCAATGAGCCCGCTTTTCCGAACATTGGAGAAGGCATCCAGCCGGGTGCGCTTGATCACGCCATTCCGGGTGATCATGCTCAGATATTCTCCGTCCGCATAGTCCTGCAATTTGATCATAGCGGATATTTTTTCTTCCGGTTGCAGTGGCAACAGGTTGACAATATTTAACCCCTTGGCAGTCCGGCTTCCTTCCGGTATCTCAAAGCATTTCAGCTTATATACCCGTCCCATGTTGGTAAAGAACAGCACATTATCATGACTGGAACAGATAAACATGTATTTAGTTACATCCTCTTCCCGTGTGGTCAAGCCCTTGATACCCTTTCCGCCACGGCGCTGTGCGGAATAACTTTCTGCGGGCTGTCGCTTGATATACCCCACATCGGTAAGCGTCAGTACGCTCTCCTCTTCCGGGATCAGATCTTCTATGTCAACCTCTCCGGATACGATAGAGATCTCTGTTCTGCGCTCATCGCCGTACTTATCCCGCATCTTGAGGCATTCTTCTTTGACGATCTCCTTTATTTTCCGTTCATCTGCCAGGATCCCTTCCAGCTCGGCAATCTTAGCGTGCAGATCACGCAACTCGTTCTCCAACTTTTCCCGTTCCAAGCCGGAAAGCTTGCCAAGCTGCATCTTTACGATCGCATCCGCCTGAATGTCGTCAAAGTCAAACCGATCACACAGCCTCTGTTTAGCATCGTTGATATCCTTGGAGGAACGGATGATGGCGATCACCTCGTCAATATGATCGACCGCCACCTTCAGGGCTTCTACAATATGCGCCCGCTCCTTGGTTTTACGCAATTCAAACATCGCGCGCCGGGTAATGACCTGGATCTGGAACTTGATATATTCTTCCAGCATCTGTTTAAGTGTCAGCACCTTCGGCACACCGTCGACCAATGCCAGCATGATCGCACCGAATGTCGTCTGCATCTGGGTATATGCATACAACTGATTGAGCACCACCTGCGGGACGGCATCTTTTTTCAGATCAATAACAATCCGCATTCCCTCACGGCTGGAATGATCCACCACATCGTGGATACCCTCGAGGCGCTTATCATCCACCAGATCAATGATGGATTTGACAAGATTCATCTTGTTGACCATATAAGGGATCTCACTGATAATGATCCGATTGTGGTTTCCGTGTTCCTCGATCTCCGCCTTGGCACGAACGGTAATCCGTCCTCTGCCGGTAGCATATGCCGCCCGGATGCCACTGCGCCCCATGATGATGCCGCCGGTCGGAAAATCCGGGCCGGGGATCTTTTCCATGATCTCAGCCATTTCGGCATCCGGATTATCAATAAGCAGACAGATTCCATCAACAACATCACATAAATTGTGCGGCGGTACATTGGTCGCCATACCGACCGCAATACCGGAAGAGCCGTTGACCAGCAGATTCGGGAACCGGCTGGGCAATACGACAGGCTCCTCGGTGGTATCGTCGAAGTTTGGCATAAAGTCGACGGTCTCTTTTTCGATATCGGCGAGCATATCCAGACTCATTTTGCTCAGCCGTGCTTCGGTATAACGGTAGGCGGCAGCACCGTCCCCGTCAATGGAGCCGAAGTTGCCGTGCCCGTCCACGAGCGGATACCGCAGTGAAAAATCCTGCGCCATACGCACCATGGCATCATAAACGGATGCGTCGCCGTGCGGATGATAGTGTCCCAACACATCACCGACGGTGGTGGCGGATTTACGGAACGCCTTGTCCGGGGTCAATCCGTCCTCATGCATAGTATAGAGGATCCGCCGATGCACCGGCTTGAGTCCGTCCCGCACGTCCGGGAGCGCCCGGGCAACGATGACCGACATGGAATATTCCATGAAACGCTTCCGCATTTCTTTATCCAGATCGACTTGGATCAGTTTTGCTTCGGGAGTTGACTGCTCATTCACCCTGCTCACACTGCCTTTCTATATACAAATAGTTATAATTGTTGTAAAATTTACTTTTTGTTGTTCCAAAATCGGTTGATATTCTGCTCAAATGCTTCCATGTCCTCAATGCACCGCTTCGGAAAACTGAAAGAAGCACGGGAAACCTGTAATTCGATCAATTCGCCCCGATCAATAATGTGATCAATCATATGCCACGAAAACGCCATCATCATCTGTTTTCCTTTACATTCGATCCTGTCGGGGTATATGCAAACGGTAAAGGTGCGTTTTTCCGGCTCGATCCCATCCCGTTCCAGTTGCCGAAGCCGTAGGTGCGGAAGCAAAAACCGAAGGATCCCGACGATCAGTGAGATCAGGACAAATACAATAATCGCCGTGAGCCATCCGCCTTGTCCGCCTGCCATGAATCCGGCCACGATCGAAACGATCGAAACGACCAACACCATCGGAACGATGATCCGTTGCTCTGCATAGCGCATGGAACGCCGCATCATAGCAACATATTCTTTATCGGTAGTCTGCATTAACTGCCGAAACAACGGCTCGACCGGCGTGACCGTTTGCCGGATCACTGGTTGATTACCGGGACGGATACGGGCGATAAAGCGCCGATTTTTATCCGGCAGACGGTCTGCCGCCTGTCGGGTGATACGTGCCATCTCATCGGACACACAACGGGCAGGCAGGATGATCGGCGGCTGACGGTTATTGATCCAAACCATCATGTCGGCGGTTTCGATGAACAGCGTTGACGGATCGAGCGGAAAAGAGACCTTGCCGATCTCTCCGTCTTTTTCGATCCGATCGGGCAAAATCCGATATGTCCCGTAATAGGCCCTTCCACTGCGGACACCCTCATCAAAAGCACGCATCCCGATCCGGATGTTTCTCTGCGGCATCACGATAAAACGGTTGATATCCAAAATGATGATCAATATTCCCAATATGAGCATCGGGATATCCCATTCGCCAAAGGTCAGATATTCCCACAGTATAGACAGCAGGATCAATGTGGTGGTAAGCAAAGCGATGACCATACCGGGAATCTTTGTTCCTGCGATCCCCGGCATATGGGTCAGCAACCGCAGATATTTTTCCTGTTCTTCCCGTTTGAGGTCTACCTGCCATTCATGAACGGTACCAAAATTTTCATCCATACAGAATCCTCATCAAATATCCAGATTAGTCACATAGCGGGCATTGCGCTCGATGAACTCCCGCCGGGGTTCGACCTTGTCCCCCATCAGGATCGTGAATGTTTCGTCAGCCAACTGGGCATCTTCCAGGCTCACCTGCAGCATCGTGCGGAATGCGGGATCCATCGTCGTCTCCCACAACTGTTCGGGGTCCATTTCACCGAGACCCTTGTACCGCTGGATGGCGGCATTGCCGCCGACCTGCTCGATGTACTGATCCCGTTCCTCATCGGAGAAGGCATAAAACACCTGTTTTCCCTTGCTGACCTTAAAGAGCGGCGGCTGTGCGATATACACATGTCCTTCCTCGATCAGTGGGCGCATGAAACGGAAGAAGAATGTCAGCATCAGCGTACAGATGTGAGAACCGTCCACATCGGCATCCGCCATGATGATCACTTTGCCGTAACGCAGCTTCGCTAAATCAAAATCGTCGCCTACACCGCAGCCGAGTGCCATGACCACCGGCGTCAGTTTCTCGTTGGTATATACCTTGTCGAGACGGGCTTTTTCCACATTGAGCATTTTACCCCATAGCGACAGGATCGCCTGATAGTTCCGATCCCGTCCCTGTTTGGCAGAACCGCCTGCGGAATCTCCCTCGACGATATACAATTCTGTCCGTTCGGGATCACGCCAAATGCAGTCCGCCAGCTTGTCCGGCATCCGCAGAGAACTGAGTTTTTTGCTGTTGCGGGCATTATCACGGGCTTTTTGCGCCGCTTCCCGCACACGGGCGGCATTGATGGATTTATACAGGATCGTCTGGGCGACTGCCGGGTTGGCTTCCAGGTATGCCGTTAGTTTTTCATTGAGCAGCGCATTAACCAGCTTGGCAATAGAGGTATTGCCGAGTTTTGCTTTTGTCTGCGATTCGAACTGGGCATCTTCCAGTTTGACACTGACGACTGCCATGAGTCCTTCCCGCACATCATCGCCGGTCAGATTCTTATCGTTGTCCTTGAGCATTCCAAACCGACGGGCATAATCATTAAAAATACGGGTGATGGCGGTCTTGAATGCCGTCTCGTGTGTACCGCCATCTACGGTATTCATATTATTGGCGAAAGAAATAATATTTTCATTGTAACTGTCATTGTACTGGAAGGCAATTTCTGCCACACTTTCTCCGTCGGAGGTTGACAGATGAATCACATTTTCATGCAGAGGAACATATCCTCTTGTTTTATTCAAAAATTCCACGAAAGAAGAAATACCGCCCTCATAACAGTAGATCTCCTGTTTGATTTCATTCTCTTCCCGTCTGTCGGTGAAGGTAATCTTTAACCCGGCATTTAAGAATGCCTGTTCCCGCAACCGTTTTTGCAGTGTTTCAAAATCAAATTCCGTTGTTTCGGTAAATATTTCGGGATCGGGTTTGAACCGGACTAATGTACCGGTCTCTTCGGTATCGCCGATCACCGTCAGATCGGTGACCGTTTTTCCCCGTTCAAACCGTTGGGTATAAATATGTCCTTCCCGGCTGATCTCGACCTCCAGCCAATCCGACAAAGCATTCACAACAGATGAACCTACTCCGTGCAGACCGCCGGCGACCTTGTATCCGCCTCCGCCGAACTTTCCGCCGGCATGAAGTACGGTCAACACGACAGTAACACTGGGCAATCCTAATTTTTCGTTCATTCCTACCGGGATTCCCCGCCCATTGTCCCGCACGGAAATGATATCTCCGGGCAAAATATCGACTTCTATATGATCGCAATATCCTGCTAACGCTTCATCAATGGAATTATCGACAATCTCATAGACCAGGTGATGCAATCCTCTCGGACCGGTCGAACCAATATACATCCCCGGACGCTTGCGGACTGCCTCCAAGCCTTCCAGCACCTGAATGTCTTTTTCGTCATAAGAGCTGTCGACCTGCGTGACTTCTCTTTCTTTTTCCTGATCCATCGGTGTATCCTCCTTATACGGATTGTAATAATATTAATAATG
>JAZLKY010000079.1:0-3454 GCA_045597885.1 Acutalibacteraceae bacterium
CTTTCCGTCGCCGCCGCCGCATCCCTTTGCGGATTGACATCAGAACAGATCGTCGCCGGGATCAAAGAATTTCACGGTGCGGGAAGACGGTTTGAGTTTCTTGGCACACATGCCGGAGTAACCGTCGCCGATGACTACGCCCACCATCCCACCGAGATTGAAGCCACCCTCAAAGCCGCTAAGGCAATGGGCTATACTCAGGTGTGGGCGGTTTTTCAGCCGTTCACCTTTTCCAGAACAGCACAGCATCTGGACGATTTTGCCGCCGCACTCAGCATTGCGGACAAGGCGCTGATCAGTGACATCATGGGTTCAAGGGAGTGCAACGAATGGGGCGTACATTCCACCCACATTACCGGCCGGATGGAAAACGGGACATTTCTTGCCACTTTCCCGGAAATTGCCGATTATGTGGTCAGTCACGCCAAGCCGGGTGATCTGGTGATCACCATGGGAGGCGGCGATGTCTACAAATGTGCCCGTCTGATCATCGCCGGATTAGATAAAGGCAATATCTAAAAACAAATAATCAGACAGTTCGAGGGGGCGTAAAAAGCACAGCTTTTACGCCCCCTCGAAAAATGTTCAATTATTATTTCTGCTGTTCTTCGTCGGAGTCTTCGTCTTCATCAAAGTCGAACTCCAACCCTTCACCGCAATTAGGACATTCCACGCCGCCGTCCAGCAAGGTGTTCTCATCCACTTCAAATTCCTCACCGCAGCTGGGACAGGTCACATCATAGTATTCTTCTTCGTCATCACACTCTCCGTCGCAACCCCGACAGCCGGCGCACTCTGCATCCTCGTCGTCCCACTCGTCCCATTCCTCATAGAAGTCATCTTCGAGTGTGCCGAGATCCTCATCAATCGCATCGACCTGTTCTGTCAATTCTGTAGTATAATCCTCCAGGTCTGCAACATCCTTGGACAAGTCATCCAGCACATCCATGATCAGTTGGAACAACTTACCCTCGTTGGTGGAATCATCCATCTTCATGCCTTCCATCAACCCTTTGATATACGCCACTTTCTCCGTTGTCGTCATGAAAAGCCCTCCTTTAATCCTTTCGGGGATCAAGCACGATCCATATATTCCCCGGTACGGGTATCAATGCGGATCATTTCCCCTTCGTCAATGAACAACGGCACGCGCACCTCGGCACCGGTCTCCAGCGTAGCGGGCTTGGTGGTGTTGGTAGCGGTGTTGCCTTTGAATCCGGGGTCGGTCTTAGTAACCTGCAGTTCAACAAAGTTGGGGGGTTCCACACCGAAGACCTTGCCTTTATAGGACATGATCCGGCAGATCATGTTCTCCTTGACAAACTTAAAGTTCTCCGGCAAGTCACTGCTATTGATAGGAACCAACTCAAAACTTTCGGGATCCATAAAGTAATACAGATCGCCGTCACTGTAGGAATACTCCATCTCTTTGCGCTCAATAAACGCCTGCGGATATTTATCCGTGGGGTTAAATGTCTTCTCCACCACTGTGCCGGCGATCACATTGCGGATCTTGGTGCGGACAAATGCCGCTCCCTTACCGGGCTTCACGTGCTGGAATTCAATGATCTGATAGACACTGCCGTCCATCTCGAAAGTTACGCCGTTACGAAAATCGCCTGCTGATACCATAATACGACTCCTCCATTTTTCATCTATCCATTATCATACAATACTTACAGCCGTTTTGCAAGAGTTTTTTTCATTTTCAGGCATTTTTAGTTTGAAAATACAGTTTCTGCATCACAGCAGCATCAGCCGTTTGCGTTCCATCCGATTCACAAATAACGGTGGGGGTCCGGTTTTGTACCGCCAGCAATTCCATCAGTGGGGCGGGCTCCGGTCCGAAAACGGTATCCTCAAAAGTCAAATGCTTCTTTTCTCCCCCGGCGGTATATTCGATCTTGGAAAAGTGGATATGAAAAGAGGTCGCCCGTTCCGCATCCAGTGCTTCTCCGATGCGATCCAGCACAGAGGCATAGTCATCTTTGCCCTTCAGCGTCCCCCCGGTCCGGCTGTTCAAGTGACCGAAATCCACGCAGGGGAGGAACCGTCTTTCCGCCCGGCAAAATGTCAGCACCTCATCCAGATCGCCTAACTGACCGATTTTTCCCATCACTTCCGGACAGATATGGATTTGCGATAATCCGGCATCGTCCAGTGCCGCCTGTGCCCGCAACAGGGTTTCGGTAGCCAATGCAGTGGCATCTGCCCGGTCTCTGCCGCCCAAGCCGCCGGGATGAACGACGATACGGTCGCCGCCCATCTGCTCCACCGCACGGGCGCTGTCAAGAATATAGCGGACACTGTTCTCTCTTTTCTCCTCCTCGGCAGATGCCAAAGAGATGAAATAGGGAGCATGAAGAGAGACAGCGATACCGTATCGCTGTGCCTGCTCCCGGATCGCCGACGCCACCGTCGGCTGAACACGCACCCCTCTGCCGCACTGGTACTCATAGGCAGTCAGTCCGTATTCTGCCAAAAAGGCAAAGATCTCCACCGTATTCCGATAACCGGCGGCATGAAAAGCCTCACAGTTCCCCGCCGGGCCGAACAATGCCTGCGTTCGCATAATCGTCCTCCTTTTTTCGGCGGGCAGAAGGCAGTGACAACAGCCGCCGCTCAAAAAACCGCTTGAAAATAATAAATTTCTGCTGTGTTTCCGGCAGGATCGGCTCCAACAGGATACAGGGCATCCCTGCCAGATTGGCGCCGACCACATCCGTAAATATCTGATCGCCGATCGCCACACATTTTTTTGACGGGATCCCCAGCATCTGCGATGCCGACCGGTATCCATCGGGCAGAGGCTTTGCCGCCTTCGCCCGGTAGGGCAATTCCACCCGATCGGCAAACGGAGAGACCCGCTCCGCCCGGTTGTTGGATACGATCACGGGACGGAATCCTGCCTGCTGTACCATCTTGAGCCAGGCAGCGACTTCCGAAGATATCGTAGGATCATCATGGGCGGTAAGCGTATTGTCAATATCCAGCAACAACCCCACTGCCCCTAAACGGTGCAGATCCGCCACCGTCACATCGGTGATCCGGCGGCGATACAGGGCAGGAAAAAACAAAGACACGCTCATCCTCCTATCTGCGGAAGAAAAAGCGTTGCAAACAACCGTCTGCAACGCTCTCTTCTTGCACTTATTTGAATTTTCTTTTGCGTGCAGCTTCCGATTTCTTTTTGCGTCTTACGGAAGGCTTCTCATAGTGCTCTCTCTTGCGCACCTCAGCCAATGTACCCGCACGGGCACAAGACTTCTTCCAGCGACGCAATGCACTGTCCAGAGATTCATTCTCTTTGACACGAACTTCTGACATTATTATTCCCTCCCTCCGCTACAAAGCAGGGGTAATTTGCGATAAAGCATACCATATTATAGCGGAAAAACAGTCTGATGTCAACAGAAAAATACACTTTTTTGTATCTTTTTTCATGATTATTCTG
>JAZLKY010000080.1:0-4241 GCA_045597885.1 Acutalibacteraceae bacterium
CTTGCGGAAAGTTTTCCCGAAAAATATGCCGCCGAGCACGGTGTCGATGTGGGACTGATCCCTTGCGCCGACGGCGGCACCTCGCTGGCACAGTGGCAGGTCGGCGGGCTGTTGTACGATCACGCCGTGATGCAGGCACGCCTTGCACAGCGCACATCCACCATAGCCGGGGTGCTGTGGCATCAGGGGGAAGCGGATTGTGCTCCCGCCCTTGCCGCAACCTATGCCGAACGGCTGACGGTGATCCTGGATGCGTTTCGCCGTGACCTGCAGTTGGACGACATCCCGTTCCTGCTCGGCGGGTTGGGCGATTTTCTTGCGGAATATGAGCGATCGCACCCTGGCAGTCTTTTGGGCAATTATCCCGCCGTCAACGAACAACTGCGCCGGGTGGCGGCAGAACGCCCGTTGACCGGATTCGTTCCCGCCGAGGGGTTAACATCCAATCCCGATCACCTGCATTTCAACGCCGCCTCCCTGCACACCTTCGGATTGCGGTATTATGATGTTTTCCGTACGCTGGAAGATCCAGACAAGGTGTTTTGCGAAAAGATCGCACCGGACGATGCCGTGCGAACGGAGATGGAAAAACTATAATAAAAAAGCCGAAAATGCCGCAGGATCAAAATACAGACCGTATTTTGATCCTGCGGTAATACTTTTTTGCATATTTTTCGATCAGCCGTCTTTAATTGACAAATTGGTCTTTCCGTTTATACCAATATGGGATAATTTTGTCAAGGGGTGGTTTTGGGTGAGATTAAAAGAGATTCGAAAGAAAAAGGGCATTTCTCAAATCAAAATGGCGATAGATTTAAATACAAATCAAAACACGATCAGTCGATATGAAAACGGAAAACGAGAACCAAGTATAAGTGATCTTATACGAATTGCTGACTACTTTGATGTTTCCATAGATTATTTGCTTGGAAGAACTGATAATCCCTATATGCAAAAATAGGAATTGCGACAGCATTATGTCACAATTCCTATTTCCCATGCGCCGACCACTCACACATCAAGCAGATTCTCCCGGCACAGCCAATAGCCGAAAAAGAGCAGGAGCGGGGCATAGGTGCAGTGCTTTTCCAAATCGATCTTTTCACACACCGCCCGCAGGGAATACTGCAATTGGAGTGCGGTGTAATAGCGGTCTGTGACGATTTGAGAATCTAATGTCTTTTTCACAGCCGTGTGTAAATATTTTTCCGCCCGTTCCCGGTGGCGACCGTCCCGTGTCACCGCCCATGCCGCCAAATAAAACATCGGCAGCCGCAGATATTCATGCGGACCGATATCGCCCCACATTTTGCAGACCATGCCAACCTTGCCGTCTGCCCGCAATAGGTTATAATCGTTCTCCGGGATCACATACCGGATACATTTGTCCGCAATAGCCGCCAGCTCCCGTCTTATCTGCTCACGCTGTGCCCCGTCGGAAAGCGATGACCGATACAGCCGTACGGCGGCATACACCCAATGGGTATATTGGTCTCTGGAGGAATTGGCAAAAAATCATAAAACAGTTCCGTCTGCGGACAAAAGAACCGGTCCAGCATACGGTGAAACACCTGCTCGGTTATATCCATCCTGTTCCTCCGATCTTCAGGAAACAGCAAACCCGCCCCTGCCCTTCTCTTATCCTCCGATGACATTGATCATCACGATCGAGCCGAGGATCATGATCATTCCGACGGCACTGCGCCATGTAAACCTGTCCTTAAACAGCGCCGTTCCCATCCAGGCGGCAACCATCATACTGACACCGTATTTGAGCGGATAGATCAGCACCGTTTCGGCGATCATCGTATTGGCAAGGGTGGACAGATATGAGTGGAAGAACAGACATACCGCCATGATCACCATATACAGCCACAGCTTTTTGAGCGGAAATTCTTTTACGGAACAGGAGAGGGAAATATGCTGACAACGGCAAATGATCGGCAGCGCCACCGCCAGACTGAGTGCCGAAAAAACAAAGGTCAGAAAACTGAACACCGCCGAAGGACACTCGATCCCCCGTAATTCGGTATAGAAAACAAAATACTTTTCGGTCACCCCGATCAGCCCCGTAAAGAATCCCGCACCGATCACCAGCAGCAAAGAGCGAAAGGAGGGCTTTGCCTTTTTGTCAACCTTTTTGTCAACCTTTTTGTTTCCGCACATGATGATGAGGGCTGCAATCATCACGGCGATCCCGATATACTGGACCCACCCGACGACTTCTCCCAACACAAGACCGAAAACACAAGGTATGGCGATACCGCCGACAGAATTGAACACGTCCACCAGCAGATAGGAGTCTCCCCGTACCGCAAACATCCACACAAGAATACTGGCGGAGTAAACAAATCCCGACACCACGGAAACAATCCATGTCACCGTATCCATCTCAAACCGGGGACAGGTAAACAGAACGATCCCGCCCCCGATAACGATACACAGCGCCATCCGCAGAAAAGTCTGGATCATTCCGTCCGCCAGATTGCGAATAACATCGGCGCTCCGTTTTCCGCAGTAGCCTTTGACATTCCCGGCAACTACCACCAGAGCCAGCATAAGATAACCCATTATTTTAACCAAAGCTTTCGCTGAACGAAAGCGCCCTTTCTGATCCAATAGGATATGTCGTGTGGCTGCCGTCTCGGGATCTACTCCCGCAAATAGCATCCACACGGCATACTTTCAGCCTTATGCTACCATATCGTGCCGGGTTTATCAAGGTGTTTCAGTCTCTTCATCGTGAAAATAGTTCACTTTGGTGTGTAGCGCCAACCGCTCTCCGCAGTCGGCGGTCACATCGCTGAGCAACAGTCTGTCGACCTGCCCGTCCACGGTGATCATCGGAGATTGCTTGCCTGTCCGGTTCTTCTGCGAAAGATGGGCACAGGAAAGGGTTTTTACACGGGCATCCTTTTGGATGCGGAGCATCTCGATATCCCCGTATTCTTCGGTGCGGTGGGCACCGTCGATCTGCAGTGAATCAATATCCACACACCCTTGTACGTCCAGCAGAGCAAATTCATATGCCGGTTTTTTGATAGATCGGCAGCCGCTCTGCATGAGCGGCAAAGATGTTCCGCAGGATGACCGAACCGAAATAATTGTCGATATATGTCACGACGGTATCCGGGTTGCCGTCCATATGAGAGGGAAAGCGATCCCACCGCCCGTTCAGGAACGGGTTCGGCTCCCTTCGGCTATAGCCGAAGGGTCTGTCCGGCGTGGATGTGCAATGTTCGGTCGATTCAATACCGCACCTGCGGCGGCGGGAGATAAACCACCGGGGCGTGTGTATCCAATAATTCCTGTATTCCCGCATAATCGGAACGGATACCGTCTCCGTAAAGCATAGGATTTCTCCTCTCGCTGTTATTCTTCCATCGCTTTGCGTTTGAGCTCGGTGAGCAGTTGGGGATACAACTGACAGCTCATCCCGCCGTCCACCGTCAGTTCCGTGCCGGTGATGTTTTTGGACTGGTCACTGCCGAGGAACCAGGCGGCATTGGCGATATCCTCAAAGTCCGAGATATCCCCGATGGGGGTGAGCGAACCGTTGACGATCTGCTTATCGCCCATCGCCACCCAGCGTTTGGTCTTGATGGTGCCGGGCAGTACCACATTGGAACGGATACCGTACGGACCGAGATCGACCGCCAGTGCCCGGGACAGGGAGATGATCCCTCCCTTGGAAGCACTGTATGCCGCCCGGTTGGGGATGGCACGGTAGGCGGTGTTCGAACCGATAAACACCACCGCCCCCTTATGCTGTTCCCGCATCCGCAGTGCCGCCTGCCGGACGACCGTAAAATTCCATACTAAATTGGTCTCAAACACCCGTGCAAATTCTTCCACCGGCACGGTGAAAAAATCCTGTCCCTTTGCCGGATCGGTCCCGAAACCCATATCGGCGGCATTGAGCACCACCGTTTCCGCAAACCGTCCGCAGGCATCCACATCCCGAAAGATGTCGATCACCCGGTTTTCGTCCCGGATGTCCAGTTGATAGCCCTTTGCGAACACGCCGCATACGGCGGCAACCTCTTCCGCACCCCGGCGGGCGGTCTCACCGTCACGGGATGTGACAAACACATCATATCCTTCTTTGGCAAAACGTTTGGCGATCGCCAACCCACCGCCGGTCGCACCGCCGGTGACAAAAACTGCACGGTTCATTTCTATGTTTTCACCTTTCATTTCCTTTTTTGCGGAATTGCGGCTGGTTTTGCGAAGCAAAATCG
>JAZLKY010000081.1:0-1417 GCA_045597885.1 Acutalibacteraceae bacterium
CTTAAAGGAACAAGCGAAGGGGCTGTCCAAAAACGAAGGTTTTTGAACTCCCCCCGTTTTTAGGGGATAGGAAAAAATGTCCGGATCCGCAGATCATATCTTCTTACGGCATCCGTCCACCTCATAGTTCTGCCCGGAGATATAGGTGGTCTCATCCGAGGCAAGAAAGCAGATCAGACAGGCATATTCATCGTGCGTGCCGCAACGCTCCATGTGACACAGATCGGTCCCGACCGTCGGATCGTTATAGAGATACAAAACACTGCCCGGTGAAACGCAGTTGACCGTCACACCGTCTTTGACAACCTTTTTGGCGACCGCCTTGGTGAATGCGATCACCGCCCCCTTGGTCAGTGAATAGTCTGCCATGTTTTTCAGCCCGTAGACCCCGGCAACCGAACCGATGTTGATGATCCGTCCACTGCCCTGTTCCACCATGTGCGGCAGTACCGCCTTGGTGAAATACAACATCCCGTAAATGTTGACATCAATGTACCGCCGCCACATGGAGCTATCGGTTTCGAGAAACGCCATATGCCGCCGGAACAGAGCCGCATTGTTGACAAGGATATCCACCTTTCCGAATTCCCGCAGTGTATCGGCAACGACCGTGTTGACCGCCGTTTCATCGGAAATATCCATCATCGCCGGGCAGATGTGTGCCCCGCTCGCCGTCGTTTCCTCTGCCGTTTTTGTAAGATTCTCCTCATCAATGTCAATGAGCATCAGCGATGCTCCTGCTTTTGCCATCATAATAGCGGTTGCCTTGCCGATCCCGGCGGCAGCCCCGGTAATGATTGCAACTTTTTTTGAAAAATCCATCACGGCCCCTCCTTTCCCCCCATTATATCGGCACAAGTTCCGCTAAACAATAGCAAAGAAGAAACATTATTTAGCAAAAACGAAACATGTTTGTTCTTGAATATTCCGGCTGTTATGTTATAATGCAAAAAGAGGGGTGAGGTATCTTGAACGAAAAATTCAGGATCACGGAATTCTACAGCGTACTGAAAACCCGGAACAAAACGGGGGAATCCTTTTTCATGCGGGAACGCTATGCTTCGGCATTCATCATCATTTTTTCGGGGCAGGTACGCTTTACCGAACCGAACGGCAACCGATTGGTGTGTGACAGTGAACACCCGGTCTATCTGCCGCAGGGGCTATCCTACCGCAATGAATGTCTGTCTGCCGCCGATGCCTGTATATTTAACTTTTTCGATAACGGCGCACAGCCGACACCGCTTTCTCTCGCCCCGATCAATGAAACGACCGCAAAGGGATATTTTGACCGTGCGGAACACATCGTCTATCCGCAACAACGGCAAACACTGGAGCGCATGAGCATCCTGTATGCGCTCACCGCTCTGCTCTGCGCCCCCGATGGACCGGCACTGCCGCCGGTCGTTGTTCGGGC
>JAZLKY010000082.1:0-1878 GCA_045597885.1 Acutalibacteraceae bacterium
GCCGTGACGGTCACGCCGAGCTGTGCGAACAGTCGGTTGAGCTCCTCGGCATTTTCGGGTGTCCACAGGGACGGATCGGCGCAGAAAAACTGGCAGTTGTCGAATCCGTTGCGGTGTAAGCGCTCCGCTTTTTGTCTGACAGCATCCATAGATGAAAAATGCAAACATGTCCCGATCTTCATCAGAAATTCTCCTACCGATTGAATTCAATTTCATTATAGAGGATATTCTACTGCCAGTCAATGTGTTTTCTTGTCTCATAATGTTGTGATTTTGCTTTTTTTATCAAATAATCCTTGCCAAATGCCGCATAACTGTTTATACTTTGTCTAAGGGGGGAAGATTATGAGCGGTGAATATGAACAGCATTATTATCCCGATGACCGTTTTCCCATTATTTTTCATCTTGATCATTTCGGCAATGGGAAGCCTCCTGCTGTAACAGATAAACTGGTACATATCGAAAGCCTTCGTCACCCGCATTGGCACGAGGGTATTGAGATCTTGCGCTTTATTAGTGGCAGAGCGCAGGTACGTATCAATGAGGATACCTTAGAGGCAACTGCCGGAGATATGATCGTTGTCAATTCCGGCTATTTACACGCTGTTGTCGGGAAACCGACTGACTGTGCCGTGTATCAGTGCCTGATACTGAACTGTGACCTGTGTCGCAGTTGGGGGTTTGAACTGGAGCAATTGGTTTTTTCTTCTCACTTTTCTGATTCTTCATTCGGTCATTTGCTGGACAGTATTCAGCAGGAAATGGAAAAAGAAAAGACATATTACAAGCCTTTGGTCATTGCCCGTTGTATGGAATTGATGGTTTTGCTTTCCCGTGAATGTCTGCAATCAAAGGAGCATTCCGATCAGATATCGTTAAAAAAGATCGCACTTATGCAGCGAATTATGCGATATATCAGTCTTCATTACAGAGAACCGTTGACATTGGAGACGATCAGCCGGGCTATGGGATACAGTGCCTTTTATTTAAGTCATGTGTTTTCTTCCTACACCGGCATGGCGGTGATGACCTATCTGCAACAGGTACGGATGCGTTCAGCACAGCATATGATGTCGGAAGAAGCCTTGTCTATTTCCGAAATCGCTGAAAATTGCGGTTATCGGAATCCTTCTTCTTTTACCGCCGCTTTCCGGAAATACTATGGGAAAACCCCCAGCGAATACAGAAAAGGAAAATGACAGGAGGTCGCATAATGGTTTTTAAAAACGGAACCGTTCTGAACCGGGATTTTAAATGGCAACAGGCAAATGTGAGGATCGCAGAAGGAAGGGTGACGGCTGTTGGAGCTGTTATGCCGGAAAGAGAAGAGCAAACTGTTGATCTGACAGGAAAATATCTGATCCCCGGATTGATCGAAAGTCATTTTCACGGGGCAATGGGATATGATTGCGGTGATGGCAAGGATGAAGCCTTCGTGTCCTTTTCATCTTTTATGTCATCGGTCGGTGTGACCTCTTTCATTCCTGCTTTAATTTCATCTTCTGATGAGATGACCGAGCGATATTTGCAAATAGGATGCCGCTATATGGATGGGCAGGGAGCAGCAGGAGCACAGATGGTGGGCCTGTATTTGGAGGGACCGTTTATTTCCCCGCAGTTTCGAGGTGCACATGATCCGTCGGTATTGCAATTGCCGGATGCGGATAAATTTGCCCGGTGGCAGGAGTGGTCCGGCGGCAGGATCAAAAAGACAGTCGTTGCCCCGGAGCTGCCGGGTGCGGAGCAGTTCATCAAACGGGCGGTGCGTGACGGCTGTGCGGTGGAGCTGGGACATTCTGGTGCAACCTATGATGAGGGAAAACGGGGGATCGAATGGGGAGCAACATTGGCAACGCATGTTTTCAATGCCATGCCGT
>JAZLKY010000083.1:0-4294 GCA_045597885.1 Acutalibacteraceae bacterium
ACTGCCCCGGCAGGAAAACACACGGTGGAAGTGATCGTCAAAAGCATGGCGGAACAGTTCCCCCGGTGGAATTTGCCGCTCGCCAACGGTGTGCTTTTTCTCGGCGTGGAGGCGGACAAGCTGCTTCCCCTGCCCCGTCCCCGCAAGAAGAAAATTATGGAGATCGTGGGGGACTCCATCACCGAGGGCGTACTGATTGATGCCTCCTGCGTCAGCCATCTCATGGATAACAAAAACCGTCCTATGCAGGACGATGTCACCGCCACTTACGGTTGGCTTTTGGCGGAGGAGCTCGGTCTCGAACCGTTGATCATGGGCTACGGTGCCGTCGGGGTGACCAAGGGCGGGTGTGGCGGTGTGCCGAAGGCGGCTGATGCCTATCCCTACTGCTTTGCCGGTGCGCCGGTCACCTATGAGCGCCACCCGGACTATATCCTCATCAACCACGGCAGTAACGATTGCCGGGCAGATGCTATGACTTATACCGAAGGGTATGTCAAACTGCTGGATGCCATCATCTCCGCCCACCCGAAAGCAAAAGTCATCGCCATGAGCGTGTTCAACGGCACGCACGAACAAACACTGGAAAAACTGGTGGCGGAATACAATGAGCGGCACAAGACGGATATTCTGTTTGTCAACGGTTCTCACTGGCTGCCGAAGGATCCTCTCCACCCCCTGCGGGACGGACACCGCATCGCCGCCGGGAAGTTGGCAGAGGTACTGAAAGACATCATCGGGTAACAGTCACCGACCACATCCGACGATCGTTCCGCATTTCCCGTAAGGGCAAAGAGACGTCCTTTATTGCAAAGACAAAGAGCAGTATTATTGTCGCACCGTCCTGCCGGACGGTGCGACAATCTGCATTTTCATTTTTTCTTCCCGTATGTGTCTATAAAATATCTCACAAGCCCTTCGCTCTGCCGCATGATTTCCCGTTCTTTTTCAGGCTCACGGTCACAGTAGTGAATAAGCGAAGTGATAGGAGCAGTGAAAATAAAAGCCATCATATCCGGGTTATCTTTTTTCAAGATGCCGTTGTCCATCATTTCCATAAAAATCTTTAAATAGATGTCCTTTGTTTGCGTGAAAAAATGTATCGTTGCCAAATGACGGGCACGTTCATCACGAAATTGCTCTATATGCAAAAGCTTCCTTGTAAGGATCACCTTTATATCATAAAGAGTAAAAAGTTTATTGATTTTTGCCGCTTTCACGCTGTATCCTAAAATCAACAGAGCGCTTTAAGTATTCAAGATAATCGGCGTCCCGACACATGGCTTTTGAAGGACTATCCGACAGTTTAGCTACTGATCTGCCGTTGACATACTGTAATTTAATAACAATGTTAAGCGCATTCTCACAGGTGTCATTAGTTACGAAAGTACCGATCCCAAAAGAGACCTTTGTCTTGTTGCAGAAATATTCATAAAGCTTTTGTGCACCGTCAAGATCCAATCCGTCGCTGAACAAGAGAAGCTTCGTCTTGGGATCAACACCATATTTTTTGTAATGGGCAATCATCTTTTCGCCCCACACGAACGGATCTCCACTGTCATGACGAACGCCGGAATAGTTATTGACCATAGAGCGATTGAAGTCAAGTAGGAATAAATCAGTCGTCACCGTATCTGTCAAAGCCGTCCCGTTATCGCCGTCATATTCATCATACCAGTCCTTCATAGCATAATAATTGGTATAGGCAAGCGGTATGGAATCAATTCCCTGATACATTTGAACAAACTCATGAGCATAGGTACCGATCGGCGTGATATTATATTTCATCGCCAAATACACATTAGAGGTGCCTACGCAGCTTTGGGTTTCGTTTATAAGGCGGTACACGACTTCATCCTCCCACTCGCGGGATAAGCGACGACGGCAGCCGAATTCTGCAAACTGAAATGTATAGGTTCCGTCATTCAGTGCCCTTATTTTCTCATTCAGTTTTTCTTCAGCTGACTTTCGTAAAGTGGCATAATCAAAACTCATTCTGAAATAAACCTCGTTGATTATTTCAAGGAGATAAATTTCAAATTGCATCGCCGAAAAAAGTGGACCGTCAACCACGACAGAAAGTTCCCCGTTATTAAGGCTTACTGTAACATAATCACGGATCGGATGCCAAAGACGCAAAAACTCCACATAGTCATTTTTAATGAAACGTATAGACCGAAGGTAATCAAGTTCTTCTTTTGTAAATCTCAAAGAGCATAAATGATCCACCTGTGCATTGATCTCATCCGCCATTTCGGGAGTAAATACAACATCCTCATTACGGCATTTAAAAAAATACTGTCCGCAAAGATCGGTGTGCTTGTGGAAAATCACCTGGTCCATATTAAACTTATAAAGATCCGTATCCAACAATGATACAACAATGGGCTTGAGTTTCATCATCAGCATCCTCTCATTTTTTCGGAATTAATAGAAACACGCATCAAAGCACTTCACATATTGATCAAATATTCGGCTTATAGGAAGGCATCAATTCAAGCTTAAACGCATTGTTTTTATGCATGCGGTCGATCTTGTCCTTTTTGGCGGCATCATCAATGATCCCCTCACGGATATATCTGTCAAGCTCAATATAAGTAAATCCCAGATTATCTTCATCGGTTTTACCGCATAACCCGTCTATCGGTATCTTGTCCACCAGCACATCGGGGATGCCAAGAAATCTGCCGATCGCCTTGACCTCTTGAACGGTAAGATTTGAGCAAGGACTGAAATCCCCCACACTGTCACCGTAGCGGGTAGAATAGCCGACCCAATCCTCAGAAAGATTACAGGTGTTGGCAACTCTGCCGTTATGACTTTGTGACACAGCATACAATGTAGCCATCCTGACCCTCGGCGGGATATTTTCTCTGCTTTGTTTGGAGAGCTCGAACGGAACATTTTTGGTGATTCCGTCTACCGCATCCTTGATATTGATAATATAGTGCTTGATTCCAAGATGATCCACCAACAACTTTGCCATATCAATATCCGCCTGTTCGCCATTTGGCATCAGGACACCGATCACACGTTCTTTACCAAGTGCCTCAACGCAAAGCGCCGCGACAATGGAACTGTCTTTCCCGCCGGAAATGCCGACTACCGCATTGCATCCGTTTCCGTTTTTCTCAAAGAAATCCCGTATCCATTGCACACAACCATTCTTTACCTTTTCAGCATCAAATTCGTACATAATGTACCTCCAAAATCTTACAGATCAAGGAACCAAACCGGCGAATTTCGAAAAATCACTTGTTTTATATTACGGAAATGTCTCGGTCCGCTTCCCGTTGCAATGCTTCCGTAATGAGAGACTGCTATTACAGCACCTCGATCTGACAACTCCTCATCGTTTCCAATGCCGCTTTATGTCTATCCGGCGTAACACCCGCGCAGCAGGTCGAATCGACAGTGATTTTAGCATTAGGGTAACCGGCACGCATGATCAAAGCATTGGAAACAACACAAATATCCGTACAAAGTCCGACAAACTCAACCTCGATTTCTTCGCCGGGATATCTGTCTTTAAGCCCTTTAGAAATGCTGAAGCTTCCAAAGCCCGCCTTTATAACATCTTTATATTCTTTCCCTTTCAGTGCCTCTTTGATCTCTGCATTCAAATCATGGCCATATGTGCCATCAATACAGTGAGGAACGGGAAGCTTTTGCCCTTCAAGTGTATTCAAATAATTGTCGAAGTGCGTATCATAGGTCACGAACAACTCGTCTCCATCAAATTCACGAATCTTTTTTGCAACATTGGGAACAATGGCAACAGCTTCGGATGTACCAAGTGCTCCGTCTACAAAATCATTTTGCATATCCACAACAACTAAGACTTTTTTCATAAAAACCATCCCTTAATCCTTTTCATTGCTTTTCCCAAATAGTAATACTTTTCTGAAGGGGACCCGGCCAAATCTTGCCATTTGTTGGCTACTATTACCTTTCTGCTGTTTTAAAGTGTACACTTTTCACCTTAATGCGCATTGATTGTAACACAAATAAAAATAAAACGCAAGAAAATTTACCGTATACTTTAATTGAAGCAATCCGGGGCGGTTCTCTGTGCCCGCCCGTTAAGTGTAAACGTAAACGAATTGAACCCCCGTAGGGGCGAACATTGTTCGCCCGTTGAGTAAACTGCAAAACTCATTGAATCAGTCGTAGGGTACGGTCCTCGATGCACCGCCGGGCATAACCGCCATGAACCGCACCCCGATAGTCGCCGAGCGACAGCGAGAACAGCGACTTTCGGGCACCGCAAGAGTAGGGTGTACCCCCACCGTTA
>JAZLKY010000084.1:0-7710 GCA_045597885.1 Acutalibacteraceae bacterium
CGCTATTTGCAACAGTTTGTGCTGTTTCCAGCATATTCTCCGCAAAGATAGCGTAGCCGGTGGTGGGGTCATCGACCAAAACGTGCGTAATTGCCCCAATTAGCTTGCCGTTCTGTATTAATGGTGAGCCACTCAGGAGTGCCAACAAGTAGGGACAACACTATTATTTTATGCCTAAAATATAATCTGCACTCACATTATAAAATTTGCAAAGAGTGATTATATGCCGTATCGGCATTTCGTTTATGCCCTTTTCGTATCGTGAATATACCTGCTGTGTAGTACCAAGCAGTTTCGCAATATCACTTTGTTTCAAATCTCTGTCCTCTCGAAGACCTCTTATTATTTCGTAGTACTGTTTCATAACACATCACCTATGTAAATTTTAATACACTTAAAATGATGTATTTACAAATACACCTTATGTGGTGTATAATTTGAGTAATACAGAAAAGGAGGAGTTTATATGTCTACTGACGCACAAGCTTCTGCATCTATATTTAGTCTTATTCCTATTGCAATACTGATTGGCGTTTTAATTTTACTTATACCATGGTCTAAAAAGTGCAAAAAAGATCGAAAAGAAAAGCAAAAAAATGGCGAACTAAAAAAATTAAATCCTGTGTTCAAAGTATTATGCACCTTGGGGTGCATTATTGATTTTGTTCTATATGGATTTATTACGGATTGGAGCTTTTCTCCATCTGACTCCATAGTAATTATTATTGTAATGATTATTCCCGGCATTCTTACGCAGTGCTTGTATTTTCTACCATATTTGTTTGCAAATAGTAAATGTCACCCACAGGAAACGGCAATATTTGTGTTAAATCTATTTGCCGGTTGGACTGTTATTGCTTGGATAATATGTCTTGTTTGGACGTTCACAACAAAAAAAGATGAAAAAGTCATTACAGCTGTAAATAGCAATGCTAAACAAATCGAAGAATTTAAAGATTTACTTGACAAAGGCATAATTACACAAGAGGAATTTAACGAAAAAAAGCGACAATTATTGCAATAAACTTTTTGGGCGGATGGATACATCCGCCCGTTATTTTATGATGCTTCTTTCAGTTTGTTTTCATTTGCCACCGACTGTGCTGTTTCTAACATATTCTCTGCGAAGATTGCGTAACCGGTGGTGGGATCATCGACCAACACATGGGTGATCGCCCCGACCGGCTTGCCGTTCTGTATTACCGGTGAGCCACTCAGGAGTGTTGTCAAATAGGGACAACACTATTTCGTAAAATGTTGTCCCACCTTGACAATGCTTATAGAAAACCCTATAATGTTGAATGTGGATTTTATTTATATGTGAGGAAATACGATTTATGAAAAGACTAATCATATATCTATTTACAATTATTTTGGTTTTTACACTTTGCTCTTGCCAAAATGATAACTCAAATAATGTTAGAAAGAAAAGTAATGATTCTGTAAAAGTGGTATTACTGGATGTATTAAACGGTCACAATGACTTTACATTTAATAAAACAGAACAAAAAAATATTGAAAAATTCACTTTTTCGACAGAGTATAATGCATTAAACGCTTTTAACCCGCAGGGATATGCTTTCGTTGATTGTAATGATGATAACACAGATGAATTATTGATTATTGATGCTTCTTTACAATTCGTTTTGTTGCTTCGATACGAAAACAATACCGTTTACGGATATATTCTTGATAACATTGATTTTAAAAGTGTTAAAACAGACGGACGTTTCAAAAGTCGTAAGAATGCTTTTACTCTAATTCAATCTGTTAAGTTTGACGGCATTGATATAAAAATTGAAGAATTAGCATATTTTGACGATAAGACAAACATCTTTAAGTTGAATAACAAAGTTTGTTCAAAAGAACAAGCCGACGAATACTTGAAAAAATGGGATTCTAATAAGAATATTGAATGGGAAACCATCTAATAACAAAAATGTAAATACCCTCTTTTAAAAGCATTGAGATATTTTGTCTCAATGCTTTTTATGATGCATCTTTCAGTTTGTTTTCACTTGCCACGCTTTGTGCAGTTTCGAGCATATTTTCGGCGAAGATGGCATAGCCGGTGGTGGGGTCATCGACCAAAACGTGGGTAATGGCGCCGATAAGTTTTCCGTTTTGGATAATCGGTGAGCCGGACAGGAGTGTTGTCAAGCAGGGACAACACTATTTTTTATAAAATATCTGAAACCCGCATAAACACTGGGTTTGTCGGCTTTTGGATTTTTTCGGTTTTTTGCATTTTTAAGCACTCTCCTATCCGACTTGCAAAAATGTTGTCCCTAATATAACTCACCCATACTCCCCTGTATTCTATCGTCTATTCGGGAATTAAGTGATAATTTGTATATACAGGACATCCCCCTAATTGAAATCATAAATCACTATGCTTTTTTATGTATTTGTTTATAAATCTAATACATGCTTCGGTAAAATAGCAAATAAATTTTTCATAATTTAATGTTGTATGAAAATTATAGGTTGTTTCTTTATTTTCTGTTCGATAATACTTATATGATTTTATCATTTTTTCTTCTGTTTTCATTGAAGAAAGCCAAGTTGAATCATCATCGTATGCAAAGAATTGCATTTCCCAATAATTAAAATCATGTGCTACCATATCACGAGTAACTTTAATAATATTAAAGAAATCATTTAAGTCAATATCGTGACTTGCTTCAAAACGGAGTCCTTTGTATTCATCTTCAAAATCTGATAGTTTGAAATTATTTAAAATATAATCTCTACCCTCAGCACTAAAACAATTACAAAAGTTCGTATAGAAAATTTTTTTATTATTGAAACCCGCAAGACCTCTTAATGCATCAAGCCCCATATTCAAAAACATTACTCGCAAAGGGTCACGACCGGGGCGAATTTTGTCGATATCGTTTGCCAATGAAACAAACCGTTGCACTTGGAATAACGCTTGTCTTCTTGTTAGTGAACCGTTTGTATAGTCGAAAGCATCGGATAAGAAATCATCCAATTCATCTTTGGAAACAAAATACCTAGCATAAAACGATTCTAATTCTTTTTTGCTTTCTTTTATTAAATCATACTCATCCATAGTTTATCTCTTTTCATCATTTATAACTCTTTTGTTCTTCTGCAAATAGGGCATCCATTTCCTTTATTTCGGTTTTCAATTCGCGCTTGCCATTCGTGCCCTTTGTTGCAAATCCACCAAACTTTTTTGTGAGAACCAGGAGATACCATTGATGGAAATAATGTTCCATTCTTGATAGGATGCCATTCAAGAGCAAGGTCAGGATTTATTGTTGCTAGGTCATTATATCCTGATAGTATTTTTTTACCAGCGCAATACGGGCAACATCTACCACTTGTACGATTGGCAATACTTGTTTGCCACTCATGTCCTAAAGAGCATTTCCACCAAACATTTTTTGCAGAATGAAGTGAAACCATAGATGGCAATAAATCACCATTTTTTTCATAATTCCATTCAGCAGCGAGATTTGGATTTTGTGTTACAAGATCGTTAATACCGATTGCTACTTTCTTCCCTGAGCAGTACGGACATCCTTGCCCCTTGGATCTATGGTAGATTGCTGTTTGGTATGTTTGCTTACATACGGGACATACCCACCAAATATTTGCTCTAGAACCGGAGGAAAACATTGTTGGTGTTAGATTCCCATTTTTTGTTGGATGCCATTCGGAAATGATTTCTGGGTTAGTAACAGTTAAATCATTATATCCAGTTAATACTTTTTGTCCAGAGCAATATGGACAACCGTTTCCGCCAGAAACCCTGCTATTTACTGCCGCCTGCCATTCGTGTCCATTCTGGCATTTCCACCAGACTTTTTTGTTTGAATTTGGCAATATCGTTTCCGGTTTTAATGATAGATTTTTTTCTTGGTTCCATTGGTTTGCTATTTCAGGGTATTTGTTCGCTAAACTGTTTTCCTTTTCAATAAAAATATACTGGTCATATATTTTTGAAGTGTCATTAATAACATCAACAGTAATTTTTTTAAAATCAAGCAATTCAAAAAGCTTTTGGATCGCCCAATTTAACGAATTTCTATTTGAAGAATTGTATACATACTCTATAATGTCTCCAGAAACACTGTTTTGTTTTCCTTCAGCAATCGTTATTATTCGTATGTTCTTATCAGCGAAAAACTTTACTTTCCTTGTATCTGCATCAATTTTGTTTTTATGCCAGAAAATACCATTATATTCTATTCCTATTTTGTATTCTGGAAGAAAAACATCGATTTCTTTTCCAAACACTTTATTTCTACTTTCAGCACGCGTTACTTGGTTGCAATAGAATAAAATAGCTTGCTCTGGAAATGAAGTTTGTTGTTCCGAATTACAACTTGGGCAACCTGTATGTTGCATTGCCCTACTACTGATAACGGCTTGCCATTCGTGTCCTTTGCGACAGATCCACCAAACTTTTTTACCTGAACCAGAAGATACATTTTTTGGTAGCAACCCTCCATTTTTGGTCGGATGCCATTCAAGGGCAAGATCAGGATTTTTTGTTGCCAGATCATTGAAACCCGATAGAACTCTCCTACCAGAGCAATATGGACAACCACTACCGCTTACACGATTAGCAATAGTCGCTTGCCATTCGTGTCCGCTTTGACATTTCCACCAAACTGTTTTGCCTGAAACCGAAGACACCATAGTTGGTAATAAATCTCCGTTTCTTGTTTGATTCCATTCAAAAGCAAGATTTGGATTACTTGTTGCAAGATCATTAAATCCTGATATAATCTTTTTACTAGCACAGTATGGACAACCTCTACCGCTTACACGATTAGCAATAGTTGCCTGCCACTCGTGCCCTTTCTGACATTTCCACCATACTGTTTTATTTGAACCAGAAGATACCATAGTTGGTAATAAATCTCCGTTCTTGATTGAATGCCATTCGGAAGTGATTTGCGGGTTCGTAGTAACTAAATCATTATATCCAGTTAATACTTTTTGACCAGAACAATATGGACAACCTGTCTTTTCTCTCACACGCTTTTCTATTGCTGTTATCCATTCATGTCCAAGAGAACATTTCCACCAAACTTTTTTGCCAGAGCCGGGTAATACCATTGATGGAAATAAATCACCGTTTTTTAGCATATTCCATTCTGCAGAAATATCAGGATATAGGGTTTCTAAATCATTAACACCAGATATAGCGTTTCGCCCGGAACAATATGGGCAACTCATTCCCTTGTTTCTGTTATGTATTATTGCTTGCCATTCATGGCCTTTGCTACATTTCCACCACACTTTTTGCCCGCTACCAAGTGTTAGCATTTTAGGATCGAATTTTAATGCATCATTCTTTTCCCAGTTCCATTCAGCCATCAGTTTGACATTATCAATTATGTATTTCTTTTCAGCCATAACAATATACAACCTTTTTCAACAAATTCATTTTGCAGATTTGTGGTTTTTCATTTTTTCCAATTTACTACAATTATAACATGTGTCTTGTTGCTTTTCAATGCGTTTTGTTAGGCATTGTCCCATACGGTATGTATAGGCGGATAATACCCGCCCGTTATTTATGATGCATCTTTTAATTTGTTATCATTTGCCACGCTTTGTGCGGTTTCTAACATATTTTCGGCGAATATGGCATAACCAGTGGTGGGATCATCGACCAAAACGTGCGTAATTGCCCCAATAAGCTTGCCGTTCTGTATTAATGGTGAGCCACTCATCCCCTGCACGATGCCGCCGGTCTTTTGCAGTAGGGCTTGGTCGGTCACCTTGATAATCATGTGGTGGTTGGCGGCGGTATTGTAGCGCACCTGCTCCACCTTCACATCGTACAGGGCGGCATGGGTGCCGTCGACGGTGGTGAGGATCTGCGCTGCTTCGACGGTCACCTCCTGTTTTGCCGCCACCGGCAGGGAACGGCTGTCGAGCGGGAAAAAACGCAGGGTACCGTATACGCCGTCTTTGCCGTTATATTGCAATTCCCCCAATGATCCCAATTCAAATGCGCCGCTCAAGGCACCGGGTGTTCCCTCGGTGCTTTTTTCGACCGAAAAGATGCGGGCGGGGACGATCTCACCGGAAGACAGCGAGAGTGTGGCCCCGGTATCCACATCGCATACCGGATGCCCCAATCCGGCGAATGCTCCGGTGGTGGGGTCATAGAAGGTTAGCGTGCCGATGCCGGCGGTGCTGTCCCGCACCCACAGTCCTGCCCGATAGCCGTCCCCGTCGGCGGGGCGCACGGGGGTGAACAGCGCATCAAATTCCACCCCGTCCCGCCGGACACGGAAGGTGACACTTTTGCCACCGCAGGCATTGATCTGTGCCGCCACCTCTTCGTTGGTGGATACCGGTTTGCCGTTTACTGACAGGATGGTGTCTCCGATGCATATCCCGGCGGCGGCGGCAGGATTGATCTCCCCGGCGGCGGTGGTGACGGCTGTCATCCCTACCACCAATACGCCGTCGGTATACAGCTTGATGCCGAACGGCGTACCGCATACCATCACGGTCTTCTGCTCGCTGACGGTGACGGTCACATCCTTGATGGGGAACACGCCGAGCAGTTGCAGGGAGGCGGGATATTGATCATTTGTACGCAGGAGAGCAGCAGTTTCTTCTGCTTTGCTGTGGCTGGTGATCCACCGCCCCAAACGGAATTCTTCACCCCGGACAACGGTAAAGGTGTCCGGCATGGTCATTTGCAGATATCCCGTTATTCCAATGATCGCTGTGCAAATCACCGCCAACGATACGAATCCGATTCGCTTTACCGTTTTCATGGCATTTTCCCTTTCTGTCGAAAAACTTATCAACAGGTAGTTTGTCCTGCTTTTTTATCGTTTTTGTGTGGAAATTTTCGTCTGATATTCTCATTGCGTTAACAGTATGTTCACAAGCATTCGGTATACTGTTGATTATAATTGAAAAGGAAGAGAAAAATGCACACTGCAACTGCATGATATCATAAGCAAAAATGCTTGCTTGCGAGGGCTTTTTTGCGTTATGATTCATTTTCAGATTTTGCGGGGGGACGTTTATGGTAGATAATTACATATTTGATTTAGGACAGGTATTGTTCCGGTTTGTGGAAGGGGATATGACAGCCGCATTTTTTGATGATCCCTCCGAAATAGAAACGGTGCAGGAGGTCGTATTTGACCGAATCTACTGGGACCGTTTGGACAACGGGACGATAACTGACGGTGAAGTTGTGGAACATATCAAGGATCGCTTACCGCCGGCATACCGTGAGCGTGCTGTATCGGTTTATGATCATTGGTTTGAATTGATCCCGCAAACAACGGGGATGGCGGAGCTACTGGACGAAATCAAAGCCGCAGGCAAAAAACTCTATCTGCTGTCGAATATCAGCGGGCGTTTTGCGGACGAGTGGAGAACCGTACCGCATATCAAAGAAATGCTGGATAAGTTTGACGGGCTCGTGTTTTCCGCTCCGATCCACCTGACAAAGCCTGGTGTCGGGATCTATCGGTATCTGTTGCAAAAATATGATTTGAAAGCGGAAGACTGTGCTTTTATCGACGACAGCGAAGTGAATCTTATCACAGCAAAAAGAATGGGGATCGACACATTCCGGTTTACCGGCGACATCGACGCTTTGCGACGGTTCGTTTTCGAAAAACGGTAAATAATGATCGTTGCCAACGGGAATATTTGCCCGAAATTTTCATTGCGTTAACAGTATGTTCA
>JAZLKY010000085.1:0-2453 GCA_045597885.1 Acutalibacteraceae bacterium
GAGATCGCCAAGATCGTGAACGGTGAGATGATCCGCTATATTCGGGAGGATGTTGCGGGAGAGCCGGCATTCTACGGTTATTTGAACCCGAATGTCGGGGTGTTGAAGTTCGTTCCGGGACTGCGTAATGAAGTGTTGCAGAGTTTGATCGGGCAGTATGACGGACTGGTGATCGAATCGTTTGGCGTCGGCGGTCTGCCGGAGTATTCGGACTATTATGAGCAGATCCAAGAGGCGTGCAAACAGGGAAAACTGATCGTCATGACCACACAGGTTGCAAACGAGGGGAGTGATCTGTCGGTTTACAAGGTCGGCGCACAGGTCAAGAACAATCTGAAAGTACTGGAAGCGCATGATATGACTACCGAGTCGGCTTTTGCAAAACTGATGTGGATCCTCGGCTTGACGACGGACTTTGACGAAGCGCAGAAGTATTTCTATATGACGGTCAATCACGATATATTGTGTAACCGTATTTGAATGAATATCCGACTGATCCGACCAATGGGGGAATGATGATGATAAATATTTCGACAGCACTGAACATCGGGTTAGAAAAACCGTTTTCTTTTATCCATATCAGTGACACTCACCTGACATTTGCAGATGACCGTGACGGGGAGCGTAAGGTCCGGCTTGCCCGTGATCGGTCACAGATCTCAGAGTTCTTCGGGACGTCTGATGTACTTGCCGAGGTGGCACGGCTTGCCAAAGAAGCAAAGGCGCCGATCATCCATACGGGGGATCTAATTGATTTTGTGTCGTGCGCCAATCTGGAGGCGGCAAAAAGGTTCTCGGATGAGACTGATTGTCTGCTGTGCGCCGGGAATCATGAGTTCAGTCTTTATGTCGGGGAAGCATGGGAGGATGCCGCATACCGCAATCAGAGCCTTGACCGGGTACAGCAGGCATTTCACAATGATATCCGGTTTTCTGCTACGATCATCAACGGTATTAATTTTGTGGGAATTGATAATTCTTATTATCTGATAGAAAAAGAGCAACTGGAACATTTGCGTGCGGAAGCTCAAAAAGAATACCCGATCATCTTGTTTTTACACACACCACTGTATACGCCTGCGCTGTACGATCTTCATCGGGAACTTGACAAGGATTCTCCTGTCTATCTGATGAATGTTCCTGCGTCAAAGAGGACATATTACTCTGAAGACAGGACCCGTCAGCAGGCGGCAGATGAAATAACAGAAGAAACGTATGATTTTATTGTGAACTGTCCGCAAATCAAAGCGATCTTGGCGGGACATCTGCATTTTGATTATGAGGGGAATGTGACACCGACACTGCCGCAGATCATCACCGGTTGCTCCACTATTCGAACCGTTTCGGTAGTATAGCGGTGAATGATGCATCCAAATCTGCATGACTTTGTTTTTTATCGTCGAAATGCTGCTTTTTATCGTTGAAAATAATTGACATTTTGTCGAAATTGTGGTAAAATGAACAAAATTTGTGGAAAGAAAAAGAGGGGGATATATTATGAAAATGCTCTATAATGTCAAGGACAAACCACCGTTTGGAAGGACTCTCATGTTTGCACTGCAGCAATTGCTTGCCATTTTGGCGGCGACCATTGCTGTTCCGTCTATTATCAACAGTAGCGTCGGAGGGGCGGGGATGTCACAATCTGCCGCTTTGTTTGGCGCCGGTGTCGGCACTATTGTTTATCTGCTTTTCACCAAGTTTAAGAGCCCGGTTTTTCTCGGTTCTTCATTTGCGTTTATCCCTTCTATGCTGGCGGCTTTTGCCGGTGGCGTTTCCATGTCTTTAGGCTATTTCGGACTGTTGGCCGGTGCTGTATTTGCCGGGCTTGTATATGTGGTGATCGCTATTGTGGTCAAGCTTGTCGGCGTCGGTTGGATCAAAAAACTGATGCCGGCTGTGGTTATCGGTCCGACGGTTGCTATTATCGGTCTTTCGCTTGCAGGTAATGCGATGGGAGATATTGTAACAGGTGGAGTTAAAGTTGATGGTGTAGCAGTTGCCAATCCAAAGGTTGCTCTTTTGTGTGGTCTTGTTACCATTGCTGTTACAATGATTAGCTCTGTATATGGTAAGAAGGCTGGAAAACTCATTCCATTTATTTTTGGTATACTTGCAGGATATGCTGTAGCAGCTGTGTTTACTATTATTGGTTCAGCAGCTGGTATCGATGCGATCAAGGTTTTAGATGTATCACCATTTAAGAATCTTGTTGCAGATGGTGTAGGCGTCTCTACATTCTTAACATTGCCATCATTTACATCTGCAATATCGCAATACCCATTCTCAATCCTGGCACTATGACTTGGAATCGAAAGATAAAAGTGATTATATCCGCTCATAGTTGCACCTGTCATATTCCGTCGATATCGTTCATATACAATGTCTTCTACAAGAGCAGACATATTGGAATAGTAATGAGAACTGATATCAATGCTTTCATGTCCCGCCAG
>JAZLKY010000086.1:0-1096 GCA_045597885.1 Acutalibacteraceae bacterium
CAGTGAGCAGATAGGCTTTGGCAGAAAGCAGGTCAGGGTTTTGTATGCCGACAGTGAAAGGGGTATCCCCCTTCCCCCCGATGGAGCGGATATTGCCGCCGATGTTGAGCATGGCAGAAGTCCAGCCAAGCGTTTCTGCGGCGAAGCGTGCCGCCTGTTCGGTAGCGTATCCTTTGGCAATAGCGCCCATGTCAATACGGGCGTACCGATCGGTCAAACAGACAGTGCCGTGTGTGCGGTCGATGGTCAGCAGTGCGGGGTCGGTGTGTTTGTTCCCCTCTGCCAGTGCGGATGCCGCCGGCAGAGATGCCGCCGCCGGATCGGCTGAAGCCGCCTCACGGCAGTCATGCCACTGCTGCAGAACAGCACCGAGTACGATATTCACCCTGCCATGGGTGAGCGCATAAGCCTCTTTTCCGTATTCGAGCAGATCCGTCAGCCGGCTGTCCACCGGGACGGGATCGCTGCCGGCGGCATCGTTCACCGTCTTGAGATTGTTGATGCCCGGATAGTCGTGATAAATATCCGCCAGTTGATGGTATTCGAGCAAAAAATCGTACAGCTCCTGTTGCTGTGTGGCGAAGGTGTCCGCATCCACGCCATAGACCGTTACAGTGGATGCCGTGTCAAACAGGTCAAGAAAGGTCACTTCCTGTTTAAGTCTCTCTGAAAAAGGAGTGCAACCGGCTGTGTTTAATAACAAAAACAAGAGTAAAAGACAAAGCAGAATACAGCCCGGTCTTTTTTTCACGGTCGGTCACGCTCCTTGATCCCTTGTGTTTTTCTTTTCCATCCATTATCAATGCCAAAAGTTCTCAAAAGCAAGAACTTTCGAATTTATCTGCAATCGACTATTTTCGCCGAAGCCGTAGGGTATGGGCTTGCCCCAATGGCATTAAGTTAATAGCCGTTTGTAAAAATCGCTCATTGTTAAAAGAGCAAGGTATTTGAATATATTTGCAACTGATCTTTCTCTATCGCAACCGTAGGGAACGGGCTTGCCCGTTCCGAAAAAGTTTCCGCTTTTCTCGTAATTTCATGCGGAACGGGTAGCCGAAGGCTCCGAGCGGTAGTGAATGACAGTCCGGGGGACTGT
>JAZLKY010000087.1:0-3679 GCA_045597885.1 Acutalibacteraceae bacterium
ATCTGATGCGGGTCTCGCTCAGAAAAACGGCACCGGGGCAAAAAACCGTTATTTTGGTAGCCACCTCCGGTGACAGGGGGAAAGCGGGGCTGGAAGGATTTCGTGATGCACCGGATACGGGCATACTGGTCTTTTATCCGCAGGACGGTGTCAGCGAGATGCAACGCTTGCAGATGGTGACACAGGAGGGGGACAATGTCGGCGTTTGCGCCATCAAGGGCAACTTTGACGATGCCCAGACCGGCGTGAAATCTCTGTTCACCGATCCGTCTGTCAAGGCACTGCTGGAGAAGAACGGAATGCGTTTCTCCAGTGCCAATTCCATCAACTGGGGACGGCTGCTGCCTCAGATCGTCTATTATGTTTCTGCCTATTGCGATCTGCTGGCACAGAATAAGATCATCCGGGGCGATGGGATCAATGTGGTCGTTCCTACCGGTAATTTCGGCAATATTTTGGCGGCATACTATGCTATGCGGATGGGGGTACCGATCAAAAAACTGATTTGTGCATCCAACCGCAACCGGGTGCTGACCGATTTCTTCGAAACCGGCATCTACGACAGCCGCCGTCCGTTCTTTACTACCACCTCGCCCTCGATGGATATTTTGATCTCCTCCAATTTGGAAAGATTGCTGTATCATTTGAGCGGAGAGGATACCGCAGCGGTTTCGCAAATGATGGCGGATCTGAAGATGCAAAAACACTATGCTGTTTCCGACCGGATCCGGGAGGAGACAGACCGGCTGTTTGTCGCCGGCAGTGCCGACGATGAGCAGGTGGCGCAGACGGTGCGACAGACATTTGCCGAACAGCACTATCTGTGCGATACCCATACGGCGGTAGCGTTGACGGTTTACCAGGATTATCGGGAAAAGAGCGGTGACTGTACACCGACCGTGATCGCTTCGACAGCCAATCCGTATAAGTTTACCCCGGCGATCCTCTCGGCACTCGGTCAGGAGGTGACCGGGACACCGTTCTCACAGATGCAGGATCTTTGCCAGTATACCGGCGCCCCGATCCCTGCCCCGCTTGCAGGGCTATGTGACAAAAAGGTGCGGTTTACCGATTGCTGTGACCGTGAGATCTCCGCCATGCAGGATGCGGTTTGCCGGCTCTTGAGGATCAAATAGGAGGAAACGCCATGGCACTGTATGCCATTGGAGATGTCCATCTCTCTTTGGACGGGAACAAACCAATGACGATATTTTCCGGGTGGGACGATTATGTTTCCCGGCTGGAAAAAAATTGGCGGGCTTTGGTGACTGCCTCTGATACCGTTGTGATCCCCGGCGACATCTCCTGGGCGATGGGGCTGCCTGCCGTCCGTCGTGATTTTGCTTTTTTGAATGCTTTGCCGGGGAAAAAACTGTTGCTTAAAGGCAACCACGATTATTGGTGGGGTACCCGTCGGAAGATGGATGCCTTTATAGAACATAACGGATATGATTCCCTGCGGATCGTCCATAACGATGCAGTGGTGGCAGATGGGATGGCGGTATGCGGAACACGTGGCTGGTTCTTTGATGCGGAAGCGGATGCGGACCGCAAGATCCTGTTACGGGAGGTCGGTCGCTTGCGGATGTCCATTGCCGCCGCCCGTGAAACCGGAGCGGAGCCGGTTGTATTTTTACATTATCCGCCAATTTTTGCCGATCAGTGCTGTCCGGAGATCCTGCAGGTGCTGGAGACGGAGGGCATCCGCCGTTGTTACTACGGCCATGTGCACGGATCGGGGATCCGCCAGGCTTTCAACGGAGAATATCACGGAACCGTTTTTCAACTGGTTTCGGCGGATGCGCTGTGTTTTTGCCCTCTGAAGATCAATTTTTCGTAAAAAATGTAAATTTTTCAAAAAAAGGTAGCCAAACCCAAAAGAATATGCTATACTGTCCTGTGATGCTGACAAAAATGATCCGTTGAACGGAATGCAGTAGGAGGAAAAACCATGAGCTTAAAAAATGTCGAGAAAAAAGAAAACAGTCGGGTAGAATTAGAGATTGAAGTGGATGCTGCCACCTTTGCCAAGGCGGTGGATGCTGCTTACAAGAAGGATGTCAAGAAAATGCAGATCCCCGGCTTCCGCAAGGGGAAAGCCCCCCGTGCGCTGATCGAGAAGGAATTCGGTACGGGCGTTTTCTATGAAACTGCCATGAATGATGTATATCCTGCCGCTTTGGATGCCGCTATCAAGGAGTCCGGCTATACCTATGTGGAAGACAAGATTGATTTGGATGTGGTCAACGTCGGAGCGGATGGCTTGGTATTCAAAGCCACCATCACCGTCAAGCCGGAGGTGACTGTTGAGGGATATAAGGGGCTGAAAGCCACCAAGTCTAAGGTGGAAATATCCGAGGAGGATGTTGATGGCGAATTGAAGCGTCTGCAGGAGCGCAATGCCCGGATGGTATCGGTGGAAGACCGTGCCGCTGAGATGGGGGATACCGTTACTTTTGATTTCGAAGGCTTTACTGACGGAGAACCGTTTGAGGGCGGAAAGGGCGAGAACCATGCACTGGAGTTGGGCTCCGGTCAGTTCATTCCCGGCTTTGAAGAGCAGTTGGTCGGCGCCGTTGTGGATGCCGAGCCGGAGGTGAACGTCACCTTTCCCGAAGAATATCATGCACCGGAACTGGCGGGTAAGCCGGCGGTTTTCAAGTGCAAGATCCATAAGATCGAGAAGAAGGAGCTGCCGGAGATCGACGATGATCTGATCAAGGACGGCAGTGATTTTGAGACGATAGATGAGTTCAAAGCTGATGCCAAGGAACGCTTGGAGAAACAGCGCACCAAGATCGCCGAGGATGCTCTGGACGAACAGTTGGTAGACGGTCTGCTCGGCTGTATGCAGGCTGATATTCCGGCGGCAATGATTGAAAACACCATTACCGAGCATGTTCAAAATTTTGCTTACCGTTTGCAGGCGCAGGGGTTGAGCATGGAGATGTATCAGCAGTACACCGGCATGGATGAGGCGGCTTTCCGGGATTCTTTCCGTGAGCAGGCTGAGAAGCAGGTGAAGACACGTCTGGCACTGGAAGCTGTTGCCAAAGCGGAGAACATCGTTGCCTCGGATGAGGATATTGAGGCGGAATATGCCAACTATGCCGAAGAATACAAGATGGAAGTGGATAAGGTGAAGGCTGCCATTCCGGCTTCGGCACTCAAAGAAGATTTGGCAGTGAGCAAAGCAATGGCATGGATCAAAGAAAATGCTGAAATCACGGAAGAATAATTTTCTGAGGGTTGTTTGACAGGGTATCATTTTGCCAATACTCTTGTTGACAGTATGAACCGTACAGGCCGAGAGGCACGTTCTCTCGGTCTGTATCCGACTAAAGGAAGGAGTCTTATTATGAGTAGTCTTGTCCCGTATGTGGTTGAACAGACCAGCCGTGGAGAACGCAGTTACGATATTTTTTCCCGTTTGCTGAATGATCGGATCATCATGCTTTCTGATGAGGTGAACGATGTTACCGCCTCGTTGGTGGTCGCCCAGTTGCTGTATCTGGAGGGGCAGGACCCGGATAAGGACATTTTCCTGTATATCAATTCTCCCGGCGGTTCTATCACTGCCGGTATGGCGATCTATGATACGATGCAGTATATCAAATGTGATGTCTCTACGACCTGTGTCGGTATGGCTGCGTCCATGGGTGCATTCCTTTTAGCGGGC
>JAZLKY010000088.1:0-2691 GCA_045597885.1 Acutalibacteraceae bacterium
TCCCCTTATTCTCCATCAGGCAAAGCAGGATGCGGTACTCATTTTTGGTCAGTTCGATCTTCTCCTCCCGGTAGGTCAGCGTATTGTCGCCGGTATTCAGAAAAGCCTCCCGATGTGACAGCACGGGAGCAGCGGCGGCAAAATCATAGGTACGCCGGAGCAGAGCCTGCACCTTTGCCATCAGCACATTGCCGTCAAAGGGCTTGGCTATGAAATCATCTGCCCCACTGTTCATCGCCATGACGATGTTCATATTATCGGATGCCGAAGAGAGAAAAATGATCGGAACATGAGAAACCGACCGGATCTCCCGACACCAGTGATAGCCATTACGAAACGGCAGGGAGATATCCAGCAATACCATATGCGGATGGCAGGCGGCAAATTCTGCCGTGACCGTATGCAGATCACGACATACCACCGCATCCAGCCCCCACGAAACAGCCAGCTCTTTCACCGCCGCAGCGATGGCACAGTCATCCTCCACAATAAACAGCCGATACATCTCTGTCACCTCTCAGGATCATTCCCACAGGATCTCACCCGGCCATACATCCACCGTGAAATCCTGGAACACCTCTTTCAGCCGCCGATGAAGATCCTCTTTAGTCACCTGCTTTTTCAGGATCACCTGCAGGAATCCGCCTCCGCCGGCACCGCACACCATCCGGGCGTCGATCAAATCTTCCACCGACATAAATATGTAGTCGATCAGTGTGTTGGTGCTGTCGGCATCTATTTTCTGACTCCATGCCCAATGCGCTTCCAGCAGACGGGCAAACTCGTCCACCTCTCCCTGTTCCAATGCCCGGCGCATCTGCTCAGCCAGCCGGCGGATCTCCCGATGGGCAAGCAGACTGTCCGGCTCATTCCCGACATACCGTCCCACCACATCCCGCAGCAGATTTCTCGCCAGACGGCGCTGTCCGGTATAAATAACGGCGAAGCGCCTGTCCAGTTCCGCCTTGGTCTGGTCGCTGACAGTGACCGGTCCGACCCGAAGATGCTGTTGCTTCCCCGGCAGTGAGGTGATCAACTTGATCCCCGGTATCAAGCCGCCGATCTGGTCCTGCCACCCGCCGCCGGTGGACATGATCTGTTCCATTGCCAGCACAGTGGTATACAGTGTCCGGTCTCCCGCCGGAGCTCCTACAAACGTCAGCATGGCCTTGACCGCCGCCGCCGCCAGGATGGAGGAAGTCCCCAGACCGGAGCCTTTTGGAACATCGGTCACTTCGGAATGCATTTCAAATCCGCCGCCCAGCCGTTCCAGTATAGAAGACAGATCGCCGCCCTGCGGCGGCAGGATGCCGCAGGCGATCAAGCAGGCTTTTTGTAAGGCGAACGGATCAAAAGGATCTCCCGTTTTTTGGAGCGACTCAATAGCCGTGAACTCCCCGTGCGTATCCATATCCCGTGAATCAAATATGATCTTTTTATTCGGGATCTTCACCAGACGCACCTCGACCGGCATCTTCCCATTGAGCAGAAGTGCCGCATTGATCACAGTCCCCCCGTTTTCAATGCAATAGGGCATTGTATCTGTCCAACCGCCGCCCCAGTTGACACGAAGCGGCAGCCGGACGGTCGTCTCATCCTGCACGATACGGACATCTTCCCGGTATTGCAATCCCTGCATAACGGCGGAAAGTGCCGTATCGGCAACCGTGCGGAAGCAGTCGCTGATATAGGCATCCTCACCCGATGCTACGCCGATATAATAGTACAAACGCAGGATATAGGAAAAATCATCCCGGTTCGCCGTTTCCTGTTCCAGCCATTGCTGTTGCACTGCGGACAACTGCTCCCTACCGAGCAGATTCACCGCCTCGGTCGCCGGTCTTCCCCGAACGATCATATCACGGATACGCTCCATTTTCACCAGGTCTTCCATGCGCTGTATCCATTCTGTTACCGCCACCGCATCCGCCGAATTGAAGCCGGCGCAAAGAGAACGGCGGGGACAGTCGAGCCAATCGGACACCGGGGCTGTTCCGCCTGTCCACCATGCTACAAGTCGCAGAGAAGCCTCCAAGGCCTCCTTGGGCGTATCGCATTCCGGATACAAGGCGGCATCCCACAGTGTATGACTGTCCTGCTCATTCCAAAGGACGGAAATAGGAATGCCCCGACATGCCGCCGTCTGTTCCAACGGCAAGCCGAAAAAGCGATCCGATTTCGGATTGTCCGCCGTCCCGAAAAGGCGACAGACGTATTTCCCGTTCTTCTGTTTGAGGGTGTGTACCACGGTATGATCCGGGATGGTCTGCCCTTGTATTTCGGTGAATGAGATCAGACAGTCCCTGCCGACGGTAGCTGCAGAATGAACATAGGCATCCTCTAAATAGCACCCGTCTCCTACCGTTGCGCCCTCAGACAGGATGCTGTTGTACCCCGCCGCCGTATTATCGGTCATAACAGAATTGATCTGTTTTTTCCAACCGAGATCGGCATACGCCTCCACGCCGGATCGCATGAGCTGAAGGATCTCCGGGACAGAGCCGAAATGGACGAACCGTGCAGGAGCGACCGTCATCAGTTTTACCCGATAGGGCGACAGCGCCCTCCACAGGACACGCCGTGCCGCCGTCAGTTCGTCACAGAATGTTCCCTCCGGCGCCTCACGGTAATACGATCCTTCATCAGATTCCTCCGCCAGGCAGTAGGCGATATCTCCGTACAGAGACAGCC
>JAZLKY010000089.1:0-3942 GCA_045597885.1 Acutalibacteraceae bacterium
TAAGGCAACACCGCACAATTCACGGCTGATACCTTGACGACACAGTATTTGTCCGCAAAATATAAAAAATGTCCGAAATTCGGATTGTGTCCTTAGTGCCTCCCGGCTATAATGCAGGAAGAAATAGTCTGTCAGCAGAAAGGGAGCAGAGAAAACATGAATGCATTACGCCAAAAACTGGAACAGAAAAAACGGCTGTACGGAACGAATGTCAATCTGACCGATCCGTGCCTGTGTGAACTGGTGGGGAATATCGGCTATGATGTCGTATGGGTGGATATGGAACACACCTATCTGTCCTATGCGGATGTGATGTCCCATCTGAATGCCGCCCGCTCTACCGGGATCCCGGCACTGGTACGGGTACCGCAGCATGACCTGACCGCCACCAAGAAAGTGCTGGAAATGGGACCGGAGGCGATCCTGTTCCCAATGGTGCGCTCAGCAGAAGAGGCACGTGAATTGATCGACATGACGCTGTATCCGCCACTGGGCAGTCGTGGATTCGGTCCGGTACGGGCGATCCGGTACGGAGCGGACGATGCCGCCGAATATACCCGAAAACAAAGTCTTGATCTATGCCGCTTCATTCAGATCGAAAGCGTGCGTCTGATCGACCAACTGGATGAGGTCGCCGCTATTCCCTATGTGGACGGTTTTATTTTCGGACCTAACGATCTGTCCGGCTCAGCAGGCGACTTCATGAATGTGTTCGAAGAAAAAACGGTCACGCAGATCAAGCGGGCGATCGAAATCGCACGCAAACACGGCAAGATCGTCGGGCTGTCTGGCGGAGCGGACGAACAGACGGTACGTTTTTGGTCACAATTCGATCTCGACATCCTGTTTGCCGGCGGAGACTGGATCTTTTTGTACAGCGCCGGAAAGCAGACGCTGGATCACATCAAACAGTATTTCCCCCGTTGATGGGTTCTGCGGATGAAACCGACTTTTTTACAAAATCGTTTTGCCGTATATTTTATGCGTTTTGCACAGAGATCAGATCAGCGATAAATTCGTCGATGATGTTCTTTTTTACATGTTGCATCACAACGATGTGGGAAAGCTCGCCGCCGTATTCAGGAACAAAACCGTTTGCGAGCATATACTTTTGCCGCATCCACTCCGGCGGACGCTTGAAAAACACCGTGTTGCTGTACGGCATATGCCATGCGGGGTATCCGATCTCATCGAATCTTTGCTGAAGATATGCCGTGTTTTCCAACATGGATGCTGCTTCCTTTGCCAACTCATCGAGCCCCATATGCGTCAGGATCCAATAGAACTTGAGCGGCGCCAGCGCACTTCTGGAACAACTGATCAGAGGCATATCGTTGTTGAGATACGCCACCTCAAACCCCGTTTGTGATTCTATGATATCCTTTCGGCTCATGAACAGACCGCACGGTTCGTCGATGCCGAAAAATTTATGACCGCTGATCGCAATGGAATCATATCCCTGCTTTTTCATGCTGACGATATCTTTATACTCCGTGAACGGAAGATATCCTCCGAACAGAGCGCCGTCCAGATGGATATAAACGGCGATCGGCTTTACCTCATCCAACACTTTTCGGATAGCGGACTGATCGTCTGTTGCTCCCATGAAGGTAGAACCGATCGCACAAACGATGAGCGCCGGTCGAGAAGGATCAAGATTTTTCCTCAACGAGTCGGGATCCATGCGCCCCTGTTTGTCATAGTCGATCATCCGTGTCTCCAGATTCTGGACATCGCAGATACGGGAAGCGGAATAATGGGCTTCCTTGGAAATATAAACGATCGGAAGCATCCCGGTCTCTTTTTGCAGTTTTTTTGCGCCGAAATAGATCCCGTGCATATTCCCGTCTGTGCCGCTATTGGTGACAAATCCCCATTCTTCCCCCTCCGGGATATCGTACAGAGGGGCGAATGCCGTGATGACTTCCCGCTCGATCACAGTGGAATTGAGCAGCAGTTGCTCTCCGTCGAATGGATCTCCTGCGTTGTTGGTCGCAATATCACACAGTCCACTCTTTGCGTACCACTCTCCGAATCCGGATGTATTCGGATACTGGCAGACAGGGTAACCGATGCAGTAATCAATCTTGTCATAGAATTTTTTCACCAGATCAATCAATTTTGATTCGATTTCCATGCTGATCCCCCTTTTCTATTGAGCGATATGTTCCGCCCGCTCATCTGTATCAGCAGACACACCGATTCACCAGCAAAACTATCGTGTTAATTATAGCGCATTATTTTAAATATTTCAATATCCGTTTGACAGATTTTTTGACAGCCGTTTTTTATAGTTGAAAATGCGTGAAAAAGTAAAAAACGGATTGCAAAACCTCCCGCACCGTGATATACTGTTTGGCAAGCAGCAATATGAGAGGGGATTTTATCATGGTCCGATTAGCAGACATATTTACCGATCACTGTATCCTGCAGCGCAACAAGCCCATCCGGATCTTCGGCACCGGCGAGGGAAGCGGGACGGTACAGCTCGGTGGAAATACCGTTTCGTTCACGGCACAGGATGACCGATTCTGCGCCGTTCTGCCGCCAATGGAAGCCGGCGGCCCGTATACGCTGACCGTCACCGCCGGGGACGGATGTATCACCCTGCGGGACGTGTTGATCGGGGATGTCTTTTTCGCCGGCGGGCAGTCCAACATGGCATTCTCTTTCCGGGAAACCGGCAGTGAAGAATGGTATGACGAACCGTCCATCCGTCTGTTCACCGAGGGACACGCCATCGGGATGGACGAGTCGGTCTCCTATACGTCCCATGTGTGGGAATCGGTCAGCCGAGACAGCGTTGCCGATTTTTCCGCCATCGGTTATTTCTTCGCTCTGGAGATGCATCGGCGCACCGGTGTGCCGGTCGGTGTCATCGCCTGCGCCGTGGGGGCTTCCTGCATTGATGCATGGACTGCTCCCGAAATCGCCGAAACCGAAGAATACCGGCGGTATGTGCAGATCCGGCACTCCGATTTTGACGAATATCCGTTCAACCACGGACATCTGCTGTATCTGCACAAGCTACTCTCGGTCGTCCCCTATACCGTTGCCGGCATTCTGTGGTATCAGGGTGAGAGCAATCGCTGTCATGAGGAAGGGATGTTCTATGACAAAATGCTGACCGCCATGATCGCAAATTGGCGGCAGTTGTGGCAGGAAGAACTGCCGTTCTATATCGTGCAGTTGATGCCGTATCATGAGGGCCCCCGTGCCGACTGGGCGATCATCCGGGAGAAACAGGAGCAGGTCACCAAAACCGTGCCGCAGACCTATTTGGTCACCCCAGTAGATACCGGTGAATCTCCCATGATCCATCCCGTACACAAAAAACGGGTGGCACAGGAACTGGCAAATGCCGTGCGCCGCACCCAGTTGGGAGATGCGGTGGAATACTGCGGACCGGTACTGGACACCGTGACGGTGAACGGCAACACCGCCACCCTCACCTTCACCCACGCAGATAAACTGGTGATCTGTGGGGGCATCCTCACCGACACCGTCGTGATTGATGCCGACGGCAACCGCCACCCTGTCACCGGAACGGTCACGGACGGGATACTGACCGTCGAGTGGGATGCCGCCGTCACCCCTGTTGCCATTGCCATGGGCTATTGCAACGATATGAAGCACAACCTCTATAACGCCGACGGATACTGGGCATCCCCATTCTACCGGAAACTGTAACGAGAAACAAAAAAACAGTGTTTCTCCTCTTGCCATTTCCACTCTGATGTGGTATAATGCCCCTGCAACTGAATAAACACAGTCCATCAGGGCAGAAAATTCTGCCCGTTCCCGAACATACCGCCCGACGGTGTGCAAGGGGGTAAGGGAAGTACGGTGTGAATCCGTCGCAACAGCCATTGCCGTTACAGAGGACATTTTCCTCTCCAGTCGGAATGCTTACCGCTCTGTGTCTGACAAAAGTTCCTTGGG
>JAZLKY010000090.1:0-9045 GCA_045597885.1 Acutalibacteraceae bacterium
TTTTATGGTATAATAAAAGAAAACGGATGTGATACAAAGCATTACCTTCTTTCGGCAACCGCATTTAATCTAAGGCGAATGGTAAAGCTCTTAAAAAATAGGCTGCCAACAAAAAATATACAATTATTCATCAGCAGATACATTAAAATAGCGTGTCTGCTTTGTTTTTTTGCCTATTTGTCAACAGCACCAAATACGCTGACTTGTTTCTTTTTATTTCCGTCTTACCGTGTGGTTGAAATCACAGTGTGTTTTTTATCACACTGTGATCGAACCGATATTGCCGCCGATCGCACAGGTGCTGTTATCGCCCCGCAGGTCTTCGAGCTGTTGTTTTGCTCCCTGCCACAGGGCGTTATCCTTGATGACGCATTCGGTGCAGTTCTCGATGATGAATCCGGTCTGCGGGGTGATCTCACCGCCGGGACCGTCGTCCCCGCCGGTACGCCCGGTGTTGCCGACAACGGTCACACCGCTGCACCCGGTCAGCCGGATATGGCAGTTGCTGTCCGCCCCGTTCTGCAGGGGACGGTCTTCGTTGAATGCACCACTGCGCCGGAACACGTTGCCGGTGATGGCTGCCATGGAATAGTCCCTAAAATCAATGGCGGGACCGAAACTGCGGTCAAAGAAATTGCCGGTGATGTTGCAACTGCCGCCGGCGGAAAAATCAAAGCCCGCACGCCAGTTCCATTCTACCCGGTTGCCGGTGAAAGTGAGAGAAGAACAGGTGTTGCCACCCAACACGCCGGCATTGAGATTGTGACAGAAAATGGTATCACTGATAAAGCCGTCCCACCCGTCAATGAACAGTCCGGCACCTTTATTGAAGATCATCATGCAGTGCCGGACGGTAAATGCCCACACGTGTTCAAAATGCAGACCGTCCCCGGTGAAACCGGCAACACGGCAATCGTCGACCGTCAGCATATCCTCCTGCCCGTTGCCGTTGTATTTTTCATAGTACAGCTTGATGCCGTGGATGCGCTCACCAAGATCGCCGCCGTTAAATCCGATGCCCAGCACCGTGCATCCCACTGCGCCGGAGATATCCAGCAGACAGTCGGCATTCGGATCGTTAAGTTTCAATGCCGAACCGCCGTCCCCGTGATAACTCCATCCGGAAGTGCCGTGCATCGTGACAAAATGTCCGTGCAGATGCAGTTTTCCCGTAGCGTATTCTCCCGGCGGAATAATCACCTGTCCCCGACACTCCGCCGCCGCATCCATTGCCTGCTGGATAGCGGCGGGGCAATCGGTCACTCCGTCCCCCACCGCACCGAATGCAGTGATGTCAAATGTGTTGGTCATAACCTGTTTCCTCCTTTTATTATAACCTTACCTGTTATCCGCAGTGATGGGAAGGGATGCTACTGCATTGAGATCGGTCGAGCCGATATGTCCCGCCAACAGTTCATAGTACCCCTGCGCCGCCACCATCGCACCGTTGTCCCCGCACAGGGCGAGCGGCGGTGCATACAGTGTCAGTCCTCGCTCGGCACACACCTGTTCCATCCCGGTGCGCAAGCCGGAATTGGCGCTGACGCCGCCCGCCAGTACGATCGTGGTCGCCCCGGCATCCTCTGCCGCCAGCATGGTGTTGCCCACCAGCATCTCGGTCACGGTACGCTGAAACGAAGCGCACAGGTCTGCCCTGTTAATCGCCTCTCCCTTTTGCTCAGCGTTGTGCAGGCGGTTTATCACCGCCGTTTTCAGTCCCGAAAAGCTGAAATCGTAACGACTCCCCTCCACATGCGGGCGGGGAAGCGGATAGGCATCGGGGTCGCCTGCTGATGCCAGCTTGTCCAGCGCCACCCCACCGGGATAGGGCATCCCCATCGCACGGGCGGCCTTGTCATAACACTCCCCTGCCGCATCATCACGGGTACGTCCGATAACAGAAAACGAGGTATAACTGTCTACCTGTACGATATGACTGTGCCCGCCGGATACGACCAAACATAAAAACGGGGGCTTCAGATCCGGATGTGCCAAATAATTGGCGGCTATATGAGAACGCAGATGGTGAACGGGGATCAATGGCTTGTCGGTCGCCATGCCAAGGCCTCTGGCAAAGTTGACACCGGCCAGCCGCGCACCGATCAAACCGGGTGCATAGGTGACGGCAATGCCGTCGATCTGCCGGAGTGTTACTCCGGCATCGGTCAGCGCCTGCCGCACCACACCACTGATCGCCTCCGCATGGCGGCGGCTGGCGATCTCCGGCACCACGCCGCCGTACAGCCGATGTTCTTCCACCTGCGAAGCAATAACATTGGACAGCGCCCGTCTGCCATCCTCCACCACCGAGGCGGCGGTCTCATCGCAGGAAGATTCGATTCCTAAAATATACATATTGTTATCCTCTTCTGTCAAAATACGCAGAGTATATTATCGCATCCTCTGTCGGATGGCGATAATAGCCCGGACGTACGCCATCCCGAATAAAGCCGGCTGTTTCATACAGGGCGATGGCGGGGGCGTTACTTGCCCGCACCTCCAATGTCAGCCGGATCAGTTCCTGTTCTGCGGCGTACTGTTTGAACGAAGCAAGGATCGCCGCCGCAACACCCTGCCGCCGTGCGGCAGGAAAAACAGCTATATTGTCGATATACCCCTCATCTGCCGCCCGGTGAAAGCCGCCGTAGCCAAGGACATTCCCATCCTCATCCGTTATGACGCGGAAAACGGCGTGAGGGTTGTCCAGTTCTTCCCGCAAAGACTGCTCCGACCACGGGGTGGAGAAACACATTTGCTCCAGTGCGGCAAGTGAAGATATGTGAGAAGCGTTCATCGGAACGGCTTGCATAGCACTTCCCCCTTAAAAAACAGGGGCAGATATCACTCTGCCCCGGTCAATGCTGTATTCGGATATCCCTGCACAATGGGATACTCACATATTGTCTTCGATATAGGTTACCAACTGACCTACCGTGCGGATCTTCTCAATCATCTCATCCGGCACTTCACCGATATTGAATTCATCTTCCAATGACATGAGCATATCCACTAAATCCAGAGAATCCGCCCCCAAATCGTCAATAATATCCGTTTCTGCCGTAATGCTGTCGGCATCTACTTCAAACTGTGCGGCAAGGATCTCTTTCAATTTATCCAGTACCATGGTCTTGTTCATCCTCCTAAAAACTTTTGAGTGTGATCGGCATGCGTGCCTCGCACACCCCTGTCTATAATTTTATGCAAAGCATCGGCATTTGTCAATATTTTTTTGGGTATGGCAGGAAATTTTCTTCGGCTTTTTATGACAAAAGTACTATTTCTTCTCTGCCTGTAGATATTCTTCCAGACACCAGCCGTTACGCATGATCTCGGTAGCAACGTCTTTACCCACATATCGGTAATGCCACGGTTCATAAACAACGCCGGTAATGTTCTCTTTCCCTTTAGGGAAACGGAGAATAAAACCATATTCCGCACAGTGTGCGATCAGCCACTGATAGGCGGGGGTGCCGGCAAAATCTTCTTCCAGATTGAAATTGCCGCTTCCGCCGAGATCCAGCGCCAATCCGCAATTGTGTTCGCTGTATCCCGGTCGCTTGACGATCGTACCCGCCACCTCCTGTGCCCGGCGCAGGTCATACCCTTTCTTAAGGTATTCATCGACCTTACGCCAGTAGAGAGTGCTTTGAAGACTGGCGGCACGGTAGCCCGATTGAACACCGATACCGTATGCCTTCCCTGCCTCCAGCATATTCTGTAGATCGGTCAGAATACGGCTGTCGCACCGTTGTCCGTTGATGGAAGTAAAAGCGATCTCTTTGTCGTACCCATCGGGAAGCTGATTCCAATCGTTAACGAGCAACAAGCGCCATGGAACAGCCTGCCCACCGTAACTCTTCGACTGCACATAATGACCGGCGGTATCATACTGCAGCATATCCCTGCCGGAATAGATATCGGTAATATAATCGCCGCCTGAAACGATGGCATTCATTCCCCGTGTGGTCGTCGGGGAAGCGGTGGTTGTTTTCTGTGCGGCTGTCGGGGAGGCATCGGTCGATTTCGCTGCGGTTTCGGTCGCTGCCGTGGTCGTTGTTGTCGGGGCGGCAGATTCGTTCACTGTCGGTGACAGACTTTGTGTCGGCGCCGAGGAAACGATTTCATAAGCAAACTCTCTGTTCTTCAAAAAAGAGATCATCAATATCACCACCATCACCGCCGCTACGATCATGGCAAAAACCGTGACTGCAGCAGACATCTTTACGGGGCGTCGACGACGATTGCTGTGCATAGTATTCCTTCTCCTGTATCCCAATTATCACAGTATTTTATTTTACACCCTTTCTGCATCAGTGGCAACCCCTTTTCACAGATTATGCGGCATTAGATAAAAAAATGTTTTACTTTTAGCAAAAAGTGTGATACAATAACCGAAGAAACGATGTAATATGAGAATGAGGAGTGATTCCTGTGAATCGAGCCGACGGCATTTTTCTCCGCCATACCGATCCGATGTACCGCATTGCCGCTCACGTGATGGCAAAGCGCAGCGATTCCATGAATTCCATCACGATTGATATCCCACTGGCACCGATTGATACCTACCTGCGGCAGAAGAAGAAAGAAGGTACGCCTGTCAGTCATATGGCAGTGATCATGGCGGCATATGTCCACACCATGGCGGAGTTTCCGGCACTGAACCGTTTCATTGTCAATAAAAATGCCTACTCCCGTAAGGAGATCGCCGTTGGAATGGTGGTACTGGGAGCGGGAGCAGCCTCCAATGACGACGCCAATGAAGGGACGATGTCCAAGATCTACTTCCAGCCCACCGACACAGTGTTTGAAGCAGAAGAAAGAATACAGAAGTACGTGTCCGCCAACCGGGAACAAGCGCAGAACAACGAGACTGAAAAACTCATCCGAAAACTGATCGCTCTGCCCGGTTTGCTCCGTGTCGTCGTCAGTGTCCTCAAATGGATGGATAAGCACAACCTGTTGCCCAAGAGCCTTATTGATGCCAGTCCTTTCCACACCTCTATGGTATTCACAAATCTTGCCAGTATCCGTACCAACTATATCCATCATCATTGCTACGATTTTGGCACGACCAGTCTGATCATGGCGGCGGGCAATTCACGGGAAGTTGCCAAGAGAAGAGGAAATGACATCATCTACGAAAAATGTATGCCGCTCGGCGTGGTAATGGACGAGCGTATCTGTTCGGGCAGTTATTTTGCCAAAGCGTTCCGTCGGATGCGTCAGTTCCTCAGTGATCCCACCCTGTTGGAAACACCGCCCGCAGAGATCAAAAAAGATCCGGGGCTATGATCGTCTGATTCTTGCTGTAAAACACAATGCAAAGCACGCAACATCAATGACGGTATGCCGGGTGGTGCGGCGAGGACATCGCACTGTATTAGCTGTTAGCTGTGAGATAATTCACAATGCATAATGCATAATTATTGAGGTCAAATTTTGCTGTAAATCGGGAATTTGATCAAATTCCTTCGTAGCGTGCGGCATCATGTTAGATGTTAGACGGTAGCTGTTAGATAAGGTCGATCGAAAATTTGCTGTAATCCGAAAATTGACCAATTCAATCCGTAGGGTGCGGTGTCCTCTGTCGCACCGCCGGACGACAACCCCTCAGTCATCATCGTCGTGGCGATGATGACATCTCCCCGAAAGGGGAGCCGAAGGCTCCGAGCGGCAGTGAATGACAGTCCGGGGGACTGTCAGAGCCGCAAGGTGACCGAGCCCGCAGGCGAGACGCTGCCATGAGCGTAGCGAATGGCTGAAGGGGTTCGTTCCATTTTTTCCTATTGAATAAACCCCTCCGTCATTTTGCCGAAGCAAAATGCCACCTCCCCGACGAGGGAGGCTTTTTTGTTGCCGTGGGTTTGCGATAAACTTAACGGCGGCTGCAAGCAGCCGCCCTACAGTTTACTTGCGATTTCCGATTCCATTTTAATTTCATCAGGTTACAGTCTACCAATTGTCTGACAACTAAAAGAATCAGCCTGTTCCCCCGGATGACCGGAGGAACAGGCTGATATAATTTTGCACTATAGACTTTTAGGAGAGAGGATCCAACTGCGCCACATGGCGAGCCAAACGGGTAAGGTCGTTGGCATCGACACCGGCAATGCCGTCACAATCGGCAGCCAGCAAGGGCGTACCGACGAGGATATCCAACTGCGCCACATGGCGAGCCAACAGCGTCAGGTCGTCGGAATCCGCATCGCCGTCACCGTCAATATCGCCGATCTTGTAGTTGTCGGTGGTAACAGACAGAGCCTCGCTCTTGAAGCCGGCGGGAGTACCTTCGACAGCCTTGACACGCTGATAGAAGAAGTACGCTGTACCGGGTTCCAAGCCGGTGAATTCGACGGAATCCTGCCAGGTCTCGCCATCCATGCTGTATTCACAGCCACCGACAACAACCAGCTTCACAGAGGTAGAGGTCTTGCTGTCCAGTGTGGGAGCATCGGGAGCGGCGGGAACCTTGGTGTGGTCGATCGCTTCACCTTCTTCAACGATGTGATTGCAACCCAGGCAGTAGGTGTCGCCGGTGTAACCGTCCTCTTCTGCGGTGGGCTCTTTGGCATCACGTACCTCGGTCATACCGTCATGGTTGCTGTCATCATAGCCGCTTGCTGTATCTTCCCATGTGGTGGTACCGATCTCTTCGCAGTTCTTGCAGTAGTGATAATAGGTCGCATAGGTATGGCAGGTAGCGGCAGCCGCCAGATGATCGGCATCCGCCAACTTGCCGGTGAAGTCATGATCCAGCGTGGAGATCTCGGCATCGGAATACTCGCCGTCTTCGCCCAACTCGATCAGACGCTGATAGAAGGTGTACGTGGTGCCGACCTCCAAATCGGTGAAGGTGGGATCGGATACAAACTCGGCACCGTCGATGCTGTACTCATACCCCTCGACCGTCTTCAGCGTGATGCTGGTCTCGGTAGCGTTCGCCAGGACGGGCTTTGCAATATCAGACATATCGGTGACAACAAAGTCATCCAGATAGATCGTGCCGACACCTTTATACTTAGTCTGCACACCCATCAGCAGCTTGCCGGTACCCAGATCGTTCGCCTGGTTCTTCGCCTGGAAGGTGTAGGTGAACTTCTTCCACACGGTGGGAGAAAGGGTACCGTCCTCACCGCCGGAACCGATCACAAAGCCGTCGTTCCCCTTAATGTCGGAGTAATTTCCGGCAACGGTGCTGAACAGGTTGTACTGGTCTTTTACGCCGGAATCGGTGAAGCCCTTGCCTTCTTCTTTCTGTGCCGCCAGCCAGAAACGGAACTGATTGGTCGTGCCCGCCAGCGCCCAGAAGGAGATGGTGTAGATATGATCCTGCTGGAGGATGATGTAATTGTCGTCGGGATCCATCAGTGCGAACTGCGCACGGATGTTGCCGGAACCGTCTTGCTTATCGTCGATAACGATGCCCTTTTCGCCGGAGCGGGCGGCATCGCCGGAAAGATAAGCGGTGTTCTTTGCTTCGCCGCGCAGCTCAACGAACTCGGCGGTCTCGTAGCTCTGCACGCCAGCCTCAACAGGCTGCGGGGTGGTATCGATGACCTGCACATCGTCCATGTAGAACTCATAGTTATTGGTGGTCGTGCCGCCGGAACCGCCGGTGGCCTCGGACATGCCGATCCGCAGGAAGCCGTCTTCTTTGGCAGTGAAAGCGCCGGTGACCTGGAACCATTCATCCATCTTGACCTGTGATTCGGGGACGGTCACTTCCAGTACCACATGATCATTCTTCGGATAACCTGTGCCGAATGTGGTCTCTTTATCGCCGACAGCAAGCCAGTAGCGATACTTTTTGGCATTGTTGTAACCGGCGCCCCAGTCGTAGGTAGAGGGATCAAAGATCCAGAAAGACACGACATACTTGCCGTCCTTCTTAATCTCGATCGCATCGCCTGCTTTGTCGGTGATCAGCGCCTGCGCACGCAGGTTGCCGGAGCCGTCAGAGCCAAAGAACTTCAAGGATTTTTCACATACATCGCCAGCAGTGTGGTTCTGAATATTGGTAACAGCCACACCGGCATTGGGCGTCTCGAAGCCGATCTCGGCGCCGTTTTCGTAGCTCTCATAGTCCTGCACATCATCCTGCGGGATGTAGGCGGTCTTGCTGGTCATCTGCACATCGTCGATATAAACGAACTGGTTGGCGGGATCGGAATCGTCCTGCTCCCCGTTACCGTTGATATCCTCGTAATAAGGAGTGGCAAAACCGCCGCCGAGGGTCAGATACTTGCCGCCGGAGAAGCCGAAGACATCAGTGACCTCCACTTTGATCCAAGTGTTGGCACGTCTGATCTCCTTTTCGCCGTGAGCAACCGTCTTGACATTGGCGCCGTAGACGGTGGAATCGTTGTTCGCCTCGCCGACTTCCCAAATAAAAGTATCGGCAACAGTGGACAGGACCCAGAAAGTGAAGGAATAGGACATATCGGCTTGAGTCTTAATAAGACCGTCGCCCATATCCACCAGCCAGCGAGCGGTCTTGCCGCCTTCATCGAGAGCGGGCTGGTTCATATACATCTTAAGAGACTTGCTGCCGCTCTTCGATTTTTCATTGGTGATATGGCGAACGGAACCGTTGCCCTTGATCTCGTCGGACTTATCATCACCCTCAGTGATCGTGTAGTCCTCAAAGCCCTGCGTGAATGGCTCAAAGACGGCGATATACTCGGTATCGACAGCCGGGAACTTGCCGTCAGCGGCAACGCCGCTTGCTTTCCATCCCGCAAAAACGGTGCCCAGCGGAGCGGCGGGCGCTGCGGGGATCTCGTAGTCATCACCGGTCGCACCGGTAAAGGAAGCATACTTTTTGCCCTTCTCGTCCTTGAAGGTCACAGTGAAGACATCTGCAACCTGATTCCACTTAGCAGTGTAGGTCGTATCTTTTTCAGGGAATTTTTCAGGAGCGGGGTTTTCCTCGCTATCAAACCAGCCGAGGAACTCAAAGCCAGACTTCTTTGCGGGGGTGGGGAGCGTCATGGGATCGCCCGCCGCACCGAACAGCGTCTGATCCTGCTGTCCCACGTCTTTGAG
>JAZLKY010000091.1:0-2045 GCA_045597885.1 Acutalibacteraceae bacterium
TGTGTGCCATAATGGCGGGCATTGATCAGCACAGTGTGTCCATCATCAGGATCGACCGACAGCTCACCGATCTCCCCCACCGATCCGGTCACCGTCCAGGAGCCGTCCTCTGCCAGTGGATAACTGGTCACGAAGTGCGGCTCCCCGATCCCGACAAAAGTCACATAAGCGGCGATGACCGTCGCCAACAGGGTGATGCCGCCGGCGATCACCCTGTTTTTCCATCCCCGGAGCAGAGCGAACAGCAGGATCGGTATCAACAGCAGGCAAAACAGTACGGTCAGCAAATGGGTAGGAAAAACAGACAGGCACCGATCGGTATAATAGACGGCTTCCGCGCCTAAGAAAGCGGTGGCAACGGACAGGAGCAAAGCGCTGCCGGCCGTATTCTTTTTCACCCACCACGCCAGAGCCCCGCCCGGCCAGCAGAGCAGAGTCAGAACAAACCATCGGGGATAATAATGAAAGATCGTCCAACCACCGGAATAAAAAGGAACTTGCAATAAATAGATCAGTGGCTGACTGATCAGAAAAAAGACAAAAGTCTTTGACCCGGCTTCGGCAGGACGCTCGCAGTTCATAATAATGATCAGTGCAAACAGTATCCAGCACTCAAATGAAACCCCCATGTTGGCAAGGGAAGTGCCGGCGGTCGCCGGAATCACCAAAAAAGCGGCAGTCACCACAGCACTGAGCAGAGCAAACAGGATCACCCGCCCCCATGTCATTTTGATATGAAAAAATAGTTTCTTTAAATAGATCATACGGGCTCCTTTTCTGTACGGATATTCTACGGCATTCTCTTCTTTTACATGATAGCATACTGAAACAGAGAATACAAGTGCAACCTTATCGTACGAATCAAAACGATTTTTCTTGACTAATGGTATCCTATGACAACAAAATTAAAAGAAAATTCAAATATTATTGTGGTCGATGATATTAAAGAATCAACTCCGGAAACGGATTGATTTCAAATTCACCCGGCATCCAAGCATCAACTTGCCAGAAGAACGCTTAACAGCGATCGAAAAGCACATTCAAAGCAGAGTCGGAAAACTACTTGCCATCCCGACAGCAGAAAAATAATGTCTGTTTTCATAACTTAAAAATGCCTTATTCCGCTTTGCAGCAGCATTTTTGAGTTATTCAGCAGGCATTAAATAATTTCACAGCAACTGATTTTCCCACTGTTCATTGTCACAATTTGTCACGATTTTTTTGTTTTTTTGTGTGAACAATACTACTGCAAACGCCACAATTACGGCGGGAAAAACCGCTTTCGACAGAGAGGTGTCAAGTATGAACAGCAAGAATATCGTTCCCGAAGCCCGTGAGGGGCTGAACCGTTTCAAAATGGAAGCGGCTAACGAGGTCGGTGTCAACCTCAAGCAAGGCTACAACGGTGATCTGACTTCCCGTCAGGCCGGTTCCATCGGCGGTCAGATGGTCAATAACATCTGTCCTGTACGGCTTATGAAATTCATCCGGAATTACCGCTGGGTTGACGGACACCGAAAAGAGTTTACATATCGCTTCAGTTTAACTTTATAATCAGTATTAAAGGCACAAACTTTCAATTAGTCTGTGTCTTTTTTATATTTATCTGTATTATCTCTTGACTTATGTTATCCTATATGATAACATAATTAAAAGAGAATAAAATACTTTTGTAGCGGTGATATTGTGAACGAGGATATTATTAAATCAAGAAAACAAATTATTTCAAAACTTACCGAAGCACGGCTTGAAAAACAAATGTCTCAAACAGAATTGGCAAGCCGAATCGGCACACAGCGTTCCAATATCTGTCGAATCGAAAGCGGAACACAAAACCTGACTCTTGATATGCTTATCAAAATATCAGCCGCACTCGGCAAAGATGTAAATATGTTTTTGGAAGAAAGGAGTACACCGATGAATAATACCTATTCTCTTCGATTATACGATGATGAGTTAATAACTTTCACATTGGAAGAAAAAGGTTTAGAGGGCTTAAAATCGCACATTTTATCCATAAACGAAAATAGAAAAAATGTATTTCC
>JAZLKY010000092.1:0-1018 GCA_045597885.1 Acutalibacteraceae bacterium
AGATTCGATCAATGGCAATATTTGTTCCATGCAACGGATCAGCACTGTCAATCCCACTGCGACACTCAGACATAATGCTAACTCCGGGCGTTGCGAACGCAGCATAACAGTCAAAACCGCTCCGCATAAAATGATACCGAGCAGCGAAAACAGCATCTGCATCATAGTCCGAAAACGGTTTTAACCGTCTCAAACAGATCGCTGATCTGCACAACAATCATTGAAAGAACAACGATCAGTCCCGCCAGCGTTGTCAACATGGCTTGTTCCTCCCGACCGGAACGTACCAGCAGTTGATTAAGTACTGCAACAATAATACCGATAGCCGCAATTTTAAAAATCAGATCAACATCCATCTGTGAAGCCCCATCCCTTTACACTATAACAATAGCAACGCCAGGCATACACCACCGGCAGAGCCGACTGCTGTATAAACCTTTCCTTTGGCATCCGCCTGCCGTTGTGCATCTTTCAATTGTACTTGCAGACGCTGTCGGTATCCCTGGATATGATGACGTTGACCGTCCAAGTCAAACTTACCGCATCCATTTCCGAATTCACGCAACAGGCGTTTGTCTTCCTCCGGCAGTTCCAATTCGTCAACCGCCAAACAAAAGGCTTCGGCAAAGGGGACAGCATTCAGATTTTCCGCCACCTGAAAAACAAACGGCAGTGCCGAGGAAGACATTTCCTTTGCCAAAGAACGCCATAATTCAGCCAAAGGTTCTCCCGCAAATTCCAGCCGACACAGAAACCTCTCCAACAGGCAATCCGTCCGGCGCAGGATCTCCACCCGACGGTATACCCGTCGGGAATAAAAGCGACCGATCCCGAAGCCTGCCATGATCACCAGCAGTATCCCAAAAAATTTCATTCTCCCTCTCCTTCGGCACTGTCCATTGTGCCCATTCTCCCGGTGCATGACGACCGGACAAAAATATCCAATTTTGAAAGACACCGGATGAAATCATTCGTCTGACCGTCGGCTTGTTTGTCAATTCTGCTTTATTCCGACCGT
>JAZLKY010000093.1:0-1412 GCA_045597885.1 Acutalibacteraceae bacterium
CTCTTCCGGTCCGAGCTTGGTGTCACGGGACTCTACTTCGTACTCCTCGATATGAATGGAGGTGTAAACATCATCCCGCACAATCTTTTCATTGATCAGGACAGCATCCTCGTAGTTGTATCCTTCCCAGGTCATGAAGCCGATAAGCGCATTCTTGCCCAAAGCGATCTCACCATTACAGGTGGCGGGACCGTCCGCAATGACCTCTCCTTTATCCACATGCTGTCCCACGGTGACCACCGGACGCTGATTGATACAGGTCCCCTGGTTCGACCGGGAGAATTTAATGATGGAATACTCGTCGATCTCACCGGTGCCGTCCTGACGGATCCTGATTCCGGTAGCATCCACAAAGGTGACCTCGCCGGCGGCTTTAGCAAGAATACAGACACCGGAGTCCACGCCCGCCTTGTATTCCATACCTGTTCCGACGATCGGGCTTTGAGTAGTGAGCAACGGCACAGCCTGCCCCTGCATGTTAGAGCCCATCAGTGCCCGGTTCGCATCATCATTCTCAAGGAACGGGATCATAGCGGTAGCAACAGAAACGACCATCTTAGGAGAAACATCCATGTAGTCAACAACAGCGGGATCTTCTTCCTTAAATTCGCCACGGTGACGGGTGGTGACCTTAGACCGCATAAAATGATTGTTTTCATCCAGAGGCTCATTCGCCTGCGCCACAATGAAATCATCTTCCATATCGGCAGGCATATACACCACTTCGTCGGTCACAATGCCGGTCCCCTTATTCACCTTGCGGTACGGAGCCTCCACAAAACCGTACTCATTGATCCGGGCAAAGGATGCCAAATAAGAGATCAAGCCGATGTTCGGACCTTCCGGCGTTTCGATAGGACACATACGGCCATAGTGACTGTAGTGAACGTCACGCACTTCGAATCCGGCACGGTCACGGGACAAGCCACCGGGACCGAGGGCGGACAGACGGCGTTTATGCTTGAGCTCCGCCAGAGGATTGTTCTGATCCATGAACTGAGAGAGCGGGGAAGAACCGAAAAACTCCTTGATCGCCGCCACCACAGGACGGATGTTGATCAGTGCCTGCGGCGTAACGACATCCATATCCTGACTTTGCAGCGTCATACGCTCCCGTACCACCCGTTCCATACGGGCAAAACCGATACGGAACTGATTCTGCAACAATTCGCCCACCGAACGGATGCGACGGTTGCCCAAATGGTCAATATCGTCAGTCACCCCAAGGCGGTGAGGCAGGCAGATCAAGTAGTTGATAGAAGCGAAGATATCCTCTACCGTCACATGGTTGGGGATCAGATCCCGCACCCGACTGCGCAATGTCTGGATCAGTTCTTCCTCTGCCAGATCCTGCGACAGGATCTCCTGCAGAACAGTAAACGAAACCCGCTCGTTGACGATATTCTTCACGG
>JAZLKY010000094.1:0-1930 GCA_045597885.1 Acutalibacteraceae bacterium
CTGGAATCGGCTGGAGCGCATAATATCAATTTGGTCAGCCCGTCTCATTACGTTCACGCCATCCGGCAGGCACTTTTGCTTTACAGACCAGCCATTCCGGTGATCTATAACAGCAGTGGATATGAACGGGTCGAAACGCTCCGCTCGCTGGAAGGGTTGATCGACATATATCTGCCGGATCTTAAATATATTCATACAGATATTTCACTGCGGCTGTCCGGCATAAAAGATTACTATGAATATGCCGACAGGGCTATCAATGAAATGGTGCGTCAAACCGGAAAGATTCGTACAAACACGCAAGGCATGCTGATCGGAGGAACGGTCGTTCGTCATCTCGTCCTGCCCGGACACACCAATGAATCGCTCGCCGTTTTGGATCATTTAGCATCATTGAAGGATCAGATATGGATCAGCCTCATGTTCCAGTACACACCATTGGGGAACATAGACGCATTCCCGGAGTTACAGCGTAAACTGACAAAGCGGGAATGCGAAAAGGTTTGGCGGCATCTACAGGAATGCGGATTTACCGATGGATTTGTACAGGACAGAGCCAGCAGTGGCAAGTCGATGATTCCCGAATTTGATTTGACAGGCGTTTGATCAGGTTATTTGAGCAGAATGTAACCCATTTTCTTCTGTGCTTTATTCAGCGTGCGTTGAGCAAGATAAGAGGCGTGCTCTGCCCCGTTCTTCATGAGGGATTCCAGTTGAGCCTTGTCTCCCATCAGTGTTTTCAGCCGTTCCTGCACAGGCGAAAGTTCCTGTGCCACCGCTTCACCGACGGCAGTTTTAAAATCACCGTAGCCTTTTCCTTCGAACTCGGTCTCGATCTGCTCAAGCGTCTTGCCGGTAACCGCCCCATAGATCTCCATCAAGTTGGATATTCCTTCCTTCCCCTCGGCATAATATACACGGGCTTCGCTGTCGGTGACTGCCCGGCGGAATTTTCGGATGATCGTATCCTTGTCATCTTTAAGTGAAATAAAGGCATTGACATTATCATCAGACTTGGACATTTTTTTTGACGGCTCCTGCAAAGAACGCACACGGGCGCCGGTTTTCATGATATACGGCTCCGGAACGGTAAAGGTATCGCCATAGAGGCTATTGAACCGTTCGGCAATGTTGCGTGTCAGTTCACAGTGCTGCTTCTGGTCTGCACCGACCGGTACATAATCGGGACGGTACAGCAATATATCAGCCGCCATCAGTGTAGGATAACTGAACAGTCCCAAATTGATATTATCGGCATGCTTGGCTGATTTATCCTTAAACTGTGTCATACGGGACAGCTCACCAAATTGTGTACAGCAGGACAGTAACCAGCTCAACTGTGTGTGTGCCGGGACCTGAGACTGAACAAATAACAGACTTTTCTCCGGGTCAAGTCCGATCGCCATCAGCAGAGCAAATGTTTCCGTGATCTGCTGACGGAATTTGGCTGGGTCCTGACGGACTGTAATGGCGTGCAGATCTGCCACACCGTATATACATTCAAATTCGTCCTGCATCAGCACCCAGTTTCTCAGTGCCCCCAGATAATTGCCTAAAGTCGGTATGCCGGTGGGCTGTATAAGGCTTAAAGCCTTTTTTTTACCTGTAGTTTCCTGATTTGTTTCCATATCCCGATCACATTCCTTACCTTTCAATATTTATACAGAAAAAATTACATTCATATATTACCATACTTCCGTTGACATTTTCAAGAGAAGAATGTAAAATAATAGAAATGGTTTTAAATTTATGGAGGAAAAACTATGTCATTATACGATGAACTGGCAGAATTAATGTTTCCGAACATTCGAAGTACCCCGATCGACTATGAGGAACAGTATCCACCACGCCGTCTGAAGGAGGGCGCACGAGTGACTCGCATCGCCCCCTCCCCGACCGGTTATTTGCATCTTGGTACTTTTTTTACCTC
>JAZLKY010000095.1:0-4999 GCA_045597885.1 Acutalibacteraceae bacterium
GTCACCACTGGTGACACAAATCAGTTGGACAAATCATCTGCTGATTCTGTCTGGCTGTAAAACTGCAGAAGAACGCCATTTTTATATGGAACTTTGCATCAAAGAGAATTATTCCAAGCGTGAATTGGAACGCCAAATTGAAAGTGCCTATTACGAACGATATAAACTGTCAATGGGTAAACAACCACCGGAATTGGTTGATTCCAAAGTACGAAACAGTATTCTTGATACCTATGTTTTGGAGTTTCTCGATTTGCCCAGTGAATATTCTGAAAAGAATTTACGTAAAGCCATTATAGAAAACTTAAAGCAGTTTATTCTTGAATTCGGTAGAGATTTCACATTTATAGACGAAGAATACCGAGTGCAGGTCGGCGGTCAAGATTTTTACATTGATTTGCTGTTTTATAACCGTGCTCTTTCTTGCCTTGTGCCGATTGAACTTAAAATAGGTAAATTCAAGCCGGAGCATATCGGTCAAATCAATTTTTATCTTGAAGCATTGGATAGGGATGTTAAAAAGCCAAACGAAAATCCGAGTGTCGGTCTTATCCTTTGTGCCAGTAAAGATGATGCGGTTGTAGAATACGCATTAAGCCGAAGTTTATCTCCCACGCTCGTTTCTGACTATACACTTTGCTTGCCTGATAAAGAACTTTTGCAGAATAAATTGAGAGAATTAACTGATATTGCACTTGAAAACGAAGAATAAATATCGTTTGTTAATACCAATAACAAAAGCCGTCCATTACCGGGCGGCTGTTTTGCTATATATAGAATTCTTATATCATTTGTAGTAATAAAGAATTTTCATTGCAAAAATATAGCAAACATCTTGGTTTTTAAACTCCAAGATGCCTGCCAAAAGGTTTTTCGTTTACTAATCTAAATACAAATTGAAGATGCTACGAATACTTTTCTTTTAGATATTCTGAAACGCACTCAATCTCCGGAAACAGCGATGCTCTATTGATAGAAAAATTGTCTAATTCTTTTATGATTGAATCTTTATTATCAATTATCAGCACAACTTTCTTCTCATTTTCATGATATCTAAACCTTTCTAATGAACTTCCTTCGACATCTAATCCACATAAAATAAATGCACCATCTTGCTTAATCATTCGATTATTGCTTTTTGAAGCAAGAACTATATAATTATCCAACAAATCCTCTTTTATCACTTCTTGTTGAAAGGCTGGCTTTTCCAAACGAACTTCATGTGTCAATCGAGCAATTTTTTTATTGAATTCAATTTTTGATAATGAGGAATCTTGAGCAAATGATTTAAATTGACATTGTTTTTTATATGTGAAAGTTGCTAAACTCGAAACCAATGAAACGGTATCGCTCTGTGGATATTTGATTTTACTTTCATCGGTTGTAATTAATATCAATTCACCAGATGATTCTTTATTATTTATGCAAGCAAAGTAAAGAGCAACCAAAGGATTTCTTGTTATATCCAATAATCTGGTAGGAAGTCCATAATGCTGCATTTTAACAAGTTTTTCAATATGTGTTGTACAGTTTACAAACTGATCAGGACAATTAATTAAGAGTTCATTATAAAGTTTACTTTCGTTTTCAATCAATCGAGTAGTTCTCATAATTGAAGGCTTGAGAATGTAGTTTGAATTTGAGTGTCCTCTATAAAACAGATTTTGGGTATTTTCTTTTATGTCTGCAATAAATTTATTTACAGATGAAACGGACGATAAAAAATGTATATCGACTTTTTCACTATTATATACAATTCCCCGTGAAAATCGAACACTATGCTCTATACTGTGTAATTCTTTTAATTGAGCAAACAATGATTTAGTGAAATCTTCACGTTCATTAGAATCTTTTAAAATCCTATATACCCAATTTACAATAGCACTCGATTCAACTACAGTCAGATTGATACTTTCGCTATGGTAGGATACTCCGATTTTTTCTTCCCAAAAATCGAAAGCTTTTTCTTGTTTTGGATATGAATATTTATATAAAACCGCATATTTCGATTTTATAGATGTAAGTTGAGCATAAACAGAATCCTTTTTAAATCTTCCGAAAATATAAGGACTCATATCAAAATATCCATCAGACAACATTTTGTTAAGACAGATATTTTTAAATGCTTCTTGAATGTCGCCAATATTGTATAATTCATTAAAAAAATAGAAAAAGAAGAAGATAATCACATCCCTTAAAAATCTATACTCATTATATCATTATTTTTCATAAATTCAATATGTTACATTAAAAATGCTTTGTATTTATAACTTCTATGATATTTACAATCCTGTGAACCAAATTTTCGTCACGAAAAAATGAGAAATGAATTTTTGCAATATTCAGTTTATGTATTGACTTTGCAGTTTTATTATGGTATAATACACATGTCTTGTATGGAGGTGAAACTGTAATTGAATGTTGTAGGAGAACGGATGAAAGAAATCCGGGTGAATGCAAGGTACTCGCAAAGACAGATAGCCGAAAAGTGCGGCACTACGCAGGCAAGTATCGGACGGTATGAAACAGGACTTGTTGATCCGCCTTTTGAAAAGCTGCTTTGGTATGCCGACTTCTTTGAGGTATCTCTCGATTATATCTTCGGCAGAACGGATAATCCGCAGGGTATGCTTTATCAGCAAAATGCGGATGTACTTAAAAAGAGTTTTTCCGAAAAAGAAGATTTCGACAAATTTGCAGAGCTGTGTTTTGAACCCGGAAGCAAGTTGAATCTGAAATTAAAGTCCGCCTTAAAACAAATGATAAAGGAGGCAAACGAAGAAGAATGATTGCTGTCATATATGCAAGATATTCTTCGGACGGACAACGGGATGAATCCATAGACGGTCAGTTGCGTGAATGTTATAGATTCAAAGATATTGTCAATAAAGACGGTATAGCCGAAGGGAGTCGAACCCGATCGCCGTCGGCTGTGGCTTGATGAGATACAGCCCTTCGGGCTGATGAGATGCAATTCCTTCCGGAATTGATGATATACAAGGCTTCGCCTTGATTCATTAACCAAAGTATAATTATACGAAAACGGAATCCGTTCACAATAACAAAAGAAAGAGAAAAAGAGGGGTAGCTGATGGACAGCAAGATCGTGTGGGAGAAAGCACCCGGACCACAAAACGGTCGCAATAGTGAGGGGGCATTTTTACGGGCACCGGACGGAGCGATCCTGTTCGCCTACAGCCGGTATGCCACCACGGACTACGTGGACGATGCCCGGTGCGACATTGCCCTGATCCGGTCGACGGATGAAGGAGAGACCTGGGGAGAACCGACAGTCATCGTGTCAGCTTTCTCCTTCGGTGTGCAGAATGTGATGAGTGTCTCTGCCGTACCGATGGCGGACGGTACGCCCTGTTTTTATTTCCTTATCAAGGAATCTCCGAAAAACGGTGCCGAATGTACCACACTCGGCAGAGCATATGCCGAAGATGGGATACACTTCACAGCAGAGCGATGTCGATTCGAACAGGTTTTTCCCCAGTGCTATATCGTACTCAGTGATCGCATGATCCGGTTGAGCGACGGCAGGATCCTTGCCCCCGCCTGTGCCGGATTCCAGGAGTACGGGAAGCCCCACGATGGCGGTATGAACGTGCTGGCTTTGGTTTCCGATGATGACGGTGCCTCTTTCCGTTCCGCCACTGCCCATGCCACGCTGAGCAACCGAAACAACAACGATCTCACCCAGCCTTGGGGGACCGCCAATATGGCAGGATTGCAGGAGCCGGGAGCGATCGAATTGGGGAAGGGCATCACCTATTGGTGGGCTCGCACAGCATTGGGCTGTCAATACGAGTGGTATTCCCATGATGATCTGCGCTCCTTCACACTGCCGCAGGCATCCGGCTTCACATCACCCCTGTCCCCCATGGGCATGCGGCGGCTGACAGACAGCTCGGTGGTGACAGTATACAACCCCGTCCCCAACTATGACAGCCGACCGATTTCGTATATCACCTTGGGACGGACACCGTTGGTACTGAGACGTTCAACAGATAACGCCATCACTTTCGGTGCGCTGAACGTGCTGGAGGATGATCCGGAGCGGGGCTATTGCTACCCGGCACTGTTTGAGACCGCCGACGGCCATCTGCTGGTTGCCTACTGCTGCGGCGGTGCAGAGGATAAGCTCACCCTCAATCGCCTGCGCATCCGCCGGATCGTTATCAGCACATTGAAATGAATAGAAAGAGGGATATCCCATGGATATTAAAACAGTGTGGGAGAAAGCACCCGATCCACGCAACGGTCGCAACAGCGAGGGGGCATTTATCCGGTTGACGGACGGCAGGATCCTGTTCGCCTACAGCCGATACGCCACCGCCAACTACAGCGATGCGGCACCGTGTGACATCGCAGGGGTGATTTCCGCCGACGAGGGCGAAAGCTGGAGTGAACCCACCATAATAGCAGAAGCATCCCGGCTCGGAGTCCGCAACCTTATGAGCGTGTCCGCCCTGCCATTGAAAGACAGCACCCCCTGCCTGTTTTTCCTGATAAAGCATCCGGAAAACAACAGCACCAGCCTGGGGCGAGCTGCCACCGCAGATGGGGTGCATTTTGAAGTAGAAGAATGCGATTTCTTCGCTCCCACAGCATATTATGTAGTGAACAATTCCCGCTTTATCCGCACCGCCGACGGACGGATCCTGGTACCGGCGGCACAGCTCCACACCGATACCCATTGTCACAGTGGGAGTGCTGTCGGCACAGTGCTTTGCTCAGAGGATGACGGCAGGTCCTTCACCTTGATGCCTCCCCGTGCTTCTTTATCCAATCCGCACAATACCCGTCCCTGGGGGGATCGGGCTCCTGTCGGGCTGGAAGAGCCGGGAGTGACAGAGATCACACCGGGGGTATTCCGCTTCTGGGCACGCACAGGGCTCGGCAGACAATATGAATGGTATTCCCCGGATGATCTCTATACCTTCACCGAGCCGGCGCCCTCACCGTTTACCGCCCCGTTGTCCCCCATGGGCAT
>JAZLKY010000096.1:0-1543 GCA_045597885.1 Acutalibacteraceae bacterium
AAGATGATTTTGAGTCATGAATTTTATTTGAATATTACCGTTTTCGTAGAAAAAACCGATGCGCCGACACACCACCTTGTACTTTACGTACCTTTGGTGGGGGACGGCGCATCATTATTTTGCTGACTCATCTGCTCAAATAAAGCAGTGCGATCAACATATTCTTTCAACTATTCTCCTGCAAACAACGGAGTGGAGAAATACCGCTCAGCAGTGTCGGGGAGAACGGTGACAACGGTTTTGCCTTTTCCTAATTTTTTTGCCAGTTTTAATGCGGCGGCAACGTTAGTGCCACTGGATATTCCGCACATGATGCCTTCCAACCGACACAGATCCCGTGCGGTGGACAGTGCCTCGTCATCGGTGACAATGTAAATATCCTTGTAAATCTGTTGGTTCAGCACCGCCGGGATCACCCCGTCACCGATGCCCATCTGCAGATGGGTGCCGATTGTTCCGCCGGCAAGAATGGCGGCATTCTGCGGCTCGACAGCCCAGATTTCAATTTGCGGGTTTGCTTTTCTCAGTGTTTCTCCGATTCCGGTCAGTGTGCCTCCTGTACCTACTCCGGAGCAAAAGCCGTCGATAGGACAATTGGCCTGCTCCAGTATTTCCAGTGCAGTCTGATGCCGATGTGCTTCGGGATTTTCCGGATTTTTAAATTGCTGCGGGACATATACATGACTGTCTTCCGATGCCATCCGCAGAGCGGTTTGCAAACATTCCTCAATACATTCTCCAATGTTCCCAGCATCGTGAATGAGAATGACCTCGGCACCATAATGATGGACCAGCTTCCGACGTTCTTCCGAAACGGAATCCGGCATGATGATACGAACTTTGTATCCTTTGACGGCACCGACTAATGCCAAACCGATCCCTTGATTTCCACTGGTCGGTTCAACAATGATGCTGTCCGGCTTCAGTATGCCGGAGCGTTCTGCCGCTTCGATCATATTCAGTGCGACTCGTGTTTTGATACTTCCGCCAACGTTCAGTCCTTCATATTTCACCAAAACCTGCGCTGAATCTTCATCCACCATACGGTTGAGCCGTATCAGTGGCGTATTACCGGTTGCTTCCAATACATTTGATGAGATCATATGGTACGCCCTTTCGGATATGGGGATTATTTTATCAATGATGACCAGTTGATCAATTGATGCTCGACAGTATTCCAGTATATGCTATTTTACCGAAAAATGCAAGTGTTTTTTCCGTCTATTCCACCGTATAGAGTGAAACTCGTTTGTTGTCACGGACAAATATCAAATTGTATGCTACCCGTTCATATTCGTCCAGCAGAGGGGAGTAGTCTGATTTTTGACCGTTGACATAATAGTTCCCGTCGGCATCAATATATCCTACCGTGTCGATGACCGGCAACTGTTCGCTCAACTTGAGCAGATAACGGTTGCACGGTGTTGTGTTGACACCTGCGATCTTCAGCAGATATGACGATAGATAGTTGACGCTCAGCTTGTCGATCTGCTGCTCCGGAATATCATAATTTGCCCAAATGTAGAATGGGGTGATATATCGT
>JAZLKY010000097.1:0-5265 GCA_045597885.1 Acutalibacteraceae bacterium
CGCACATCGTCCGATTCCGAACGGATGCGGTGGAATTCCAATGGCTTATGGAAAATGATATCTCCCGCCCGCAGATGGCAGATGCGATCCCCGGCAGTGATGCCGACCGCTCCGTGCCGTACATAGACCGCTTCCCACGGCTCATGCAGTTCGCCGGCAAAATCGAACCGACGGTCATGGGATGCGAAAAACAGCGAGGTGATCCGGGTGATCGAAAGCGGTCGGTCGATTTTTATGCCATCAGGCAGAGGGGCAAAAAAAGAATTGTCCGTTTTCAAAGTTTTTTACTCCTTTTTGCTATGTTATATATAATTCTGTCGTGTTATACTGGCATTGTAGCACAGCAAAAAGAAAAATTCAACACAAAGGCGGTCATCCTATGAAAAAGTTAAGAATCGGCGTGATCGGGCTGGGTGCCCGTGGATATTATCTGACAAAAAACCTGTTTCCCCATCTGTCACAGGGGGATATCGTTGCCGTGTGTGACCGCTATGAGGATCGGGTAAAAGCGGCGGCAGATCTTTTGGTTGAGGCAGGGTTTCCCCGTCCGTTTGAAACCACCGACTATCGAAAATTGATCGACCGAGAGCTGGTGGATTGCATACTGATCATCTCCTCGTGGGACAGCCATGTGGAGATCACTCTCGCCTGTATGGAGGCGGGTATTCCGGTCGGATGCGAGGTGGGCGGCGCATACACGCTGGATGATTGCTATCGGTTGGTGGAAACCTATGAACGCACCCGCACTCCCTATATGTTCCTCGAAAACTGCAACTACGGCAAACGGGAACTAATGGTACTCAACATGATGAAAGCCGGATTGCTCGGAGAGGTGGTACACTGCTCCGGAGGATACTGCCACGATTTGCGTGAGGAGGTCGCCAACGGAAAAGAAAACAGACATTACCGTCTGCATGAGTATTCCACCCGCAACTGTGAACAGTATCCGTCCCATGAATTAGGGCCGATCATGCAGGTGTTGGGTATTCATCACGGCAACCGTTTGGTGTCGCTGTCGTCCACCCCATCCCGGTCGGCGGGATTGCACGAATACTGTCAAAAGCACAAGGCGGACGATTCCGATCTGCGTGATCGGGTATTCACCCAAGGGGATATCATCACCACCGTTCTCACCTGTGAGCACGGCGAGACCGTCGTTCTGACGCTGGATACCACTCTGCCCCGTGCCTACAGCCGGGGATTTACCGTGCGGGGAACAAAGGGTGCCTATTTTGAGGATACCGATTCGGTCTTTTTGGACGGCAAGGATAACGATAAGGATTTCTGTTGGCATGATGCATGGGGCAATGCCGCCGATTATGAAGAAGAATATCTCGATGAGCGGTGGAAAAATGTTACCCCGGAGATGGAAGCAGCAGGGCATGGCGGTATGGATTATCTGTGCTATGGGGATTTTCTTGATCATGTGCTGAGCTGTGAACCGATGCCCATTGACGTGTATGACGGGGCACTGATCATGGCGATCACCCCACTGTCGGAACAGTCCATCCAAAACGGCGGCGTTCCGGTAACTGTTCCGGATTTTAAAAACCGATGCTAAAATACTATTATAGTTTTTTGTTTATTTTTCATTTTTCTATTGACAATTGGCGGATAATTTGATAGAATAACACCGTCCTAAGGAAAAGTGAATAAGCGGCTGTAGCTCATCTGGTAGAGCGCCACCTTGCCAAGGTGGAGGTAGCGAGTTCGAGCCCCGTCAGCCGCCCCAAACAATCGACAGATCTCGGCTGAGGTTTGTCGATTTTATTATCACCTCTTCACTAAATATCATATAATAAATGAAAAAAGTGGTGAGTCCTATTCCTTTTTGCAGTTTTTTGTGTTATAATGAAACTCGGCGTTGAAAGGTGGCGGATTTCATTGACATTGAGGGAATTGACGGCGGGTAATAAGGCAAAGGTTGTCACGGTAGGCGGGACAGGCTCTCTGCGTCAGCATTTTTTGGATATGGGATTGATTCCCGGTGCTGAAGTGACATTGATCAAATTTGCCCCCATGGGAGATCCGATGGAATTACGTATTCACGGATATGAATTGACACTCCGTTTGGCAGATGCCGAACAGATCGAGATATCCCTTCCGGAACGGTCAGAAGATAGGGCTGTGCCGTCCTGTCTTCGTCACAGTGTGAGGGAGCATCCGGGGCTTGGAGAGGGCGGTCGCTATCACGTCAAAGAAGGGGAGAGGCCCCTGCCGCCCGAACAGACATTGACCTTTGCATTGGTCGGCAATCAGAACTGCGGAAAGACAACCTTGTTCAATCAATTGACCGGCTCCAATCAGCATGTCGGTAATTTCCCCGGTGTGACAGTAGACCGGAAAAGCGGGCAGATCAAAGGAACTTCCAATACGCTGATCACGGATCTGCCGGGGATCTATTCCATGTCCCCCTACAGCGCAGAGGAGATCGTGTCCCGGCAGTTTATTTTAAATGAAAAGCCCACCGGAATTATCAACATTGTCGATGCGACGAATATTGAACGCAACCTGTATTTGACCATGCAATTGATGGAACTGGATGTTCCGATGGTGTTGGCGCTCAATATGATGGATGAGATGCGGGGGAACGGCGGGTCGGTGCTGATCAATGACATGGAAGCCATGCTGGGTATTCCCGTTATTCCTATTGCCGCCGCCAAAAATGAGGGTACCAAAGAGTTGGTGAATCACGCTGTTCATGTAGCAAAATATCAGGAACGACCGGGACGAAATGACTTTTGTGACGAGAATGAAAAAGGTGGTGCATTGCATCGCTGTTTGCATGGCATTATGCATTTGATCGAAGATCATGCTGTTCATGCGGGGATCCCTGTGCGCTTTGCCGCTACCAAATTGGTGGAGGGGGATGACCGTATTGCCAATGCGCTGGCACTGGATGATAATGAGCGGGAAATGCTGGAGCATATCATTACGCAGATGGAAGCGGAAAGCCGATTGGATCGTTGTGCGGCAATAGCGGATATGCGCTTTACTTTCATCAAAAAACTGATCACACAAACGGTCATCAAACCGAAAGAAAGCAAAGAACATGCTCGCAGCCAACAGATTGACAAAATATTGACCGGGAAATATACGGCAATTCCGTCATTTGTTCTTATTATGGCGCTGATCTTTTATTTGACTTTCAATGTGATCGGTGCGGGATTACAGAATTGGTTGGCGCAGGGAATTGATATCTTGTCGGGATTGACAGATACGTTATTGACCGAATGGCATGTTGCCCCGGTCCTTCATTCGCTGATCATCGAAGGGATCTTTAACGGTGTTGGCAGTGTCCTGTCATTCTTACCGGTGGTGGTCACGCTGTTTTTCTTTCTTTCGCTGTTGGAAGATACCGGATATATGGCACGTGTCGCTTTTGTTATGGACAAGCTGCTGCGAAAGCTTGGGCTGTCCGGCAGGAGTATCGTCCCTATGCTCATCGGGTTCGGTTGTACGGTTCCGGGCGTCATGGCAAGCCGTACACTTCCTTCTGCCCGTGACCGTAAACTGACTGTCCTTCTGACGCCGTTCATGAGTTGCTCCGCCAAATTGCCAATTTACGGATTTCTGACTGCTTGCTTTTTCCCCCGGCATAGCGGGCTGATCATGGTGGGAGTATATTTCTTCGGCATATTGATGGGTGTTTTGGTGGCTTTATTATGCAAAAGGACATTTTTCAAAGGGGAGGCAGTTCCTTTCGTGATGGAGTTGCCCAATTATCGGCTGCCGGGTGTCAAGAACGTTTTGCAGTTACTGTGGGATAAATCAAAAGATTTTCTCCAACGGGCATTTTCTGTTATTTTTATTGCGGCTATCGTCATTTGGTTTTTACAGACATTTAATTGGCAATTACAAGTGGTGGATAATTCCCAAAGCAGTATGTTGGCAGTGATCGCCGGGTGGATCGCTCCCGTATTCCGCCCGATGGGCTTTGGCGATTGGCGTATATCAACTGCGCTTATTACCGGCTTTATGGCAAAGGAAAGTGTGGTTTCCACCCTCACTGTCCTGCTGGCAGGTACGATGGACATTTCAGAATTGATTACACCGGCGGCGGCGTTGGCGCTATTGGTGTTTTGCCTGCTCTACACACCGTGCGTGGCTGCTATTGCCTCGGTTAAACGGGAGCTGGGAGCAAAGTGGGCGTTTGGTGTTGTACTCTTCCAGTGCGTGATCGCCTGGATCTGTTCGTTTATCCTGTATCAGGCTGTGATCCTTCTGTAGTGATATAATAAAGCCGGTGCATTGGTTATCCGCAAATAGCGGATACTGATGCACCGGCTTTTGTTCATATAGTAAATAGACAGGGAGATCATCATCCGGTTTGTGTCATTTTGACTCTAAACTTTTTCCGGATCTTTTTCTGCAATGGATCATCCGGTAATCGGAACAGGATGGAAGAGACCTCCGATATCCCTACGATCAGCATGAAATTACAGACCAATTTCGGTGTGAGCAGGGGACAGTCAACCATTCCCTGAATACAGATGGCAGCGGCAAAGCCTAAAATGGCGAAGCCGTTCCAGAACGAACTATGCCCAAATCCCTTTCGAACCAGTTGAATGCCGTTTCGGACGACCAAAATACCCACGATGAGCATCAGGAGCAGACCGATGATGCCGCCTTCCATCATAAACTGGAACACGATATTGTGTGAATGCGTGACATAGGGGCCGATCTCACTCATAAACGGACGGGATGCCTGTACACCGGCGCCGTAACCGAACAGCGGACGTTCACCGATGGCTTGCAGGGCACGGATCCAAATCCGCCAACGAACATCGAGACTTAATTCGGCGGGAGCGTTTTCGATTATTGTTGCCGCAGTAGAGTAGGTGATCGTGGAGGAGCTTGCTACATCTTCGATGATCTTAGTGCCTGCGGAAATGCCGGTGCGTATCGACAACATCCGTTCAAATACTTCCTCCGGCAATAACAGCAGGGTGGCAACGACGTACAGGGTGATGGTGGCAAACCGATGACGGAAATTCATGATGATCAAGCACAGTAGCAACAGTATGGTGGCAATGTAGCCGCCACGGGAAAAAGAAAAAACAATGCCGCCGAAGGTGAGCAACAGACAGATGCGGGAAAAAAGCCGAACGTTATCTCGCCGTTCATAGAAATTGAAATATACAACAAACGGAGCGGTGGCAGTCAGATATTCCGACAAAACATTTGGATTGGAAAAGGTCGAACACGACCGAAGAACATATTGCGGATAAACGATGTTAAACGGCAGATGAGGGTAAACCTGCT
>JAZLKY010000098.1:0-7917 GCA_045597885.1 Acutalibacteraceae bacterium
GTCCGAATCGCCGATAGTCATCATCATTCTGCGGCTGGGGAATGATGCAGACACGGTAGCCGCGGCTCTCCAGTATCCGGGAGATGATGGCAGTGCCGAAGCTGGGATGGTCGACATAGGCATCCCCGGTTACGATGATGATATCCGCCTGCTCCCAGCCACGATCCCGCATTTCTTCATACTTGATAGGTAAAAAAGGCATACCGATCCGTCCTTTTCAGGGCACCTCTAAAAACCTGCATCCATCTTGCTTGATCTTTTTTCGTCACATACTGCAAAAAGATCTCTATGCGAGTTGAACACATCGGATTTTTAGAGATCGCCTTCGTTTGTTCTTTGTTTATGATACCATAATTGGGCCGCTCGGTCAATGGTGAGGATACCCGAACTCATGACACCGGTCATTTTGACAGCATATACTGTTAAAAAAGGAGCGAACCGATCTTGAAGTTGACATTTTGTCGAATGATGTGCTATAATCATACCAATAAATATCGCAGGTGGGAGAGCCTCCGGTTTTGTTGAAATCGGATTTGCCGTTTTCGGAGAGCGGTTGTTTTTGGTCTGCGCCTGTTTGACATTCGGGGTTGATAGATGATGCCGTGTTCCCAAAAAGATGTGATATTGCATGCTGACATAGACCGTTTTGCTTCCGTTCTGCCGTATGCCCCGGATTTTGATCTGATGACTGCCCTGTCCGGCTTGACATATGAGAGGAAAACGTGCTTTTCCCATATCGTTTTCGTCCCGCCGCAGAGTTGCTTTCCCCTTAACTATATTACCGAGTTTCATGATGCGGTCTACCTTTGCCCGGAGAACGAGAGGCTGATCCGAAAAAGATTGCAGTCTGCCGGTAAGGATCACTGTTTGATCTGTACCTGCGATGAAAATGGGTACAGAGTATCGGGCGTTCAGACCGTTCCGGAGGATATCAAGGACTATTTTGTGTATTCCATCCGTTTTGTCGATCATATGTACTGGGAATTCTCTATCGGCGAGAAGACGATGTTCTATTACAAATTTGGATATTTTTTTAATGCAAAAAGTGATGACATTCGTGGAATGATAAGGTCATATTTCCAAGCAGTTTTTGAAGATCCGCTCCCGGAGGAGGCGGAGTGCTGTTTTGCAGACACTGTCCGACAACTTGTCGCCGAGCATACGGGGACTTCTTTTGTCTTTATTGAGCAGGGGGCTTATCGGAAGGAGGTCGACAGGCTGGTCAATACGGCACACAGTGGCGTGCCGGTCGGGAAAGCCAATATTTTCCGAGATAGTGATCGGGAATTTTTTACCCTGAATGCGAGGGCAGACGGCGGATTCCTGCTCGACCAATGTGGCAATTGCTGCTCGGTCAATGTCATTTTTGACGGCAGAACAGATATGGGAAAAGATTATATAAGCAATCCCGCCTTTGGCGCAAGACACAATTCGCTTTCACTCTATCTTTCCAACATGCTCGGATACCGTTACCGGATTTTTGCGGTGATCATTTCTGAAGACGGTCAGGTATCTTTTATGCCGGCAAAAAATTAACAAAATATTCACAATTGCCCGACGAAGTAACGGTATAATGTCGATATTATCCCACAAGATCAAAAAATCGGAGGTTTTCCTGTGGATATCACTGATTTTGTTAAGAAGAAAAAAAACAGCGATGATCGTGCGGTCAGATTTTACGGGTTCAAGCGGTATATCCCGAAATCCTGCTTCATCAATCACACGAAGATCGAGGATGTGTATAAGGAAGAGAGCAAAAAAGGATCATAAACTTGAGTTCTCAAGAGTGGGGGTTGCTCCACTCTTTTGTCGTTATGGGAGAAGAACAAGCGATGGATGTTGAAAGTGTATTTGATTTACTGAAGAGAATACCCAACGGAGAAACGGTCGTCACTCAACTCCAATGGATGGCTGCGCTGTTGAACAACAAGCGGGAGAACAGGAGTGAAATTATCTGCTGTAAAAGATCCTATGACTTGTTGATATGCATACTCGACGAAAAATGCCGATTGATCTTCGATCCGGAAACCGACGAAAAAAGCAGGCGGTGTATTCTTGAATCGGTATATGACATCTGTCATGAGTATTTTGAAAACATCGGTGTGTTGTTTTCGTTTATCAATGCAGAGCGTAGTAAGGGAGATTCGGGTGCGGCACTGACAAAAGCGGTTCTCTTTTACGTAGCGTTAACGCATCGGATTGTCGATTCGATCAATGCCCAAAGCCGTCATCGGTATTCATTTTTACTCATTCCCGATTTTAAGGCGGATATTTATGTGGATTCCATTACGCAGGACAAGAATATCGCCGGAGAAAAGAACATATTGCTCATCCATATCCCGTACAACATCCTGCACGACTACAGCAGGGTCATCGGTTATATCGTTCACGAGATCGGGCATCATGTCGGTCAGGGAGAAAAACTGAGAAAGATCCGTGCCGAATTATATGCTAAATGTATCATCAAGCAAGCCATCCATTTTCACAGTGGTGATAACTTTTCTTCAAGGCTGAGACGGTTGTCTGCCTCGGATCTGGAAAAAACGGAAGAGTACTTTATCGACCGTTTTTATGACGAGTATTTAGGCGAAGAGTGGCTCAATGCAGACGACGAGGGCGGATATGACAGACATCTGACAGTCGGATGTGATATAAAGAATTATTACTATTCCGATTTCTGCATCCAAAGCATCCTCTTCCGATTGCAGGAAACCGAAGCGATGGAACAGAGCATACGCAATGTTTTGCGCACATTTTCGGATGAGGAAGATCACGCACGGATGTTGTTCGAAGTCTGTGACTGCAAGGATCAATGGCAGAGGGATAACAAACTTGCCCGCCTTTTTTGTGCCGACTTTGTTTCTGACGAGTTGTGCGAAAGAATAAACGGATGGCGCAATGACAATATTCTTCTGTTCTTTTTGGAAAATTCGTCGGTGGTCAGTATTTTCAGAGAATGCTGTGCCGATATCATCATGTTGGCTTTTGTCACGGATAATACTTGTGACGGAATGTACAACATGTACTTCAATGTGTTGTTATCCGATGAAAATTGGAACTGTTTGGATGAGTCGGATAAATTTCGTATCAAGGTGATCTACGATATCATCTGTTCAAGAGGACGGGCGTGGGACAGATTAAGACCTCATTTTTATCAAGAGATGCAACTCTTTTTCGAGGACATCTCCGAAAACAGCTCAAAGCAGTACATTTATGAAAAGAGCTTCGAATATACAAGCGACGTGTATGATTCTGTTGCGGAATACAGGGACGCACGGCTTGCCGGGCTTGATTTCAGCACACAGGGCGATTTTGATACAGAGATGATCGACCGAATCACGGATGAATTCTGCGATGAGCTTTAGGATGGACCGCTATAGCCGAAGGGAGCCGGACCCGATCGCCGTCGGCTATACCGCAAAACCGATGGCGACAACCGTAGGAGCGAACCGTGGTCGCCTGCTAATATACCCACGAACCAAATGACTGTGTGATCCGACATTTAACGGAAACCGAAAAAACTTTTTGGCACGGTTCCAAGAAAAGAACCAACCCACGGTTCCAAGAAAAGAATCAAAACACGCTTGACAAAGGAATATTATTGGTATTATAATACACAGTAAATTTGGAAATAGATTGCCCGATAGAGGTGCGGCGGTCAACAGTACCCGGACAAGCGGATGGCGATCCGCCGGGGAAAGGGGCAGCCGCCGAAGCAGCAGAAACGGTCGCCGCCGTTCTGTCGCTGGGCTCGTACAGAATATGTGCGGGACTGTCACGAGAGTGGAGCGCTATCATCGGCTTCGGTTGTCCCCGTCGGGGACGGTTTTTGCCTGTGGTGTCGCTTTGCGCCCACGGGTTTTTTGTTTCCGGGAAAAGGAGAGAGAAAAAATGAAAAGGTTCTTTGCAATCGCACTTGCCGCCCTTCTGCTCATCGGTTTCGTGTTCTGCGTTTCCGTTGCGGCGGACGATGATGGCTTGATCGATGCCGAGGCGACGGATGATGCCGTCATCGACATCGAGAACGGTACTGCCGACAATGTGGAGGGGATGGCATTCTCGGTGGATGTGGACGGTGAAGCGGTGGATTATGATTTCACCGATCCTGCTTCCGCACAGGAGTATGTCGACAACTATGCCGACAATCTGACAAATGATGCTGCTTTTGAACAGCACATCGATCTGGCGCTGGGGATCGTGCGGGAAGATGTTCCCTCTTACGCATCTCTGTGGGCACTGCTGCCCCCGTTGATCGCCATTGTTTTGGCACTGATCACCAAAGAGGTGTATTCCTCTCTGTTCATCGGTATCCTCGCCGGCGGTGTGATCTATGCCCATTTCAATTTCGAGACAACAGTCGTCCATGTGTTCCAGGACGGTTTCATCAACACCATTGCCGATTCCTATAACATCGGTATTCTGATCTTCCTCGTCCTGCTCGGCGCACTGGTCGCCATGATGAATCGCACGGGCGGTTCGGCGGCGTTCGGCAGATGGACAGCCACCCACATCAAAACACGGGTGGGCGCACAGCTGGCGACCGTCCTGCTCGGTGTGCTGATCTTTGTGGATGACTATTTCAACTGCTTGACCGTCGGTTCGGTCATGCGTCCCGTCACCGATAAGAGCAATGTTTCCCGTGCCAAGCTGGCATATCTCATTGATGCGACGGCGGCTCCCGTGTGTATCATCGCCCCCATTTCTTCTTGGGCGGCGGCGGTTGCCGGCTTCGCCAAGGGGGCGGGTGCGACCAGTGGCATGTCGCTGTTCATTTCTGCGATCCCGTTCAACTTCTATGCTCTGCTGACCATCGTCATGATGGTGTTCCTCGCTTTGACCAAGACTGACTACGGTCCGATGAAGCGGTTTGAGGAGAACGCCAAGAACGGTGACCTGTTCACCACCGGCAAGGTAAAAGCGGAGCAGGAAGAAACCGTCAACGAAAAGGGTAAGGTATGGGATTTGGTGATCCCGGTCGTGGTGCTGATCATTGCCTGTGTCGTCGGTATGATCTACTCCGGCGGCTTCTTTACCGAGGGAGAAGAAGGATACCGCAACTTTGTCACCGCTTTCTCCAACAGCGATGCTTCCGTCGGTTTGGTGTTCGGTTCCTTTATCGCTCTGATCATTGCAGTGATCTATTTCCTGTGTCGCCGGGTGATCTCTTTCAAGGATTGCATGGAGTCCATCCCCGAAGGATTCAAGGCGATGGTCCCCGCCATCATGATCCTGTGCTGTGCCTGGACACTGAAGACCATGACCGACAGTCTGGGTGCGAAGATCTTCATTTCCCAGTTGATCGAGGGTTCTGCCGGAATGTTCCAGATGTTCCTGCCGGCGATCATCTTCCTCATTGCCGTTGGTCTGTCCTTTGCGACCGGTACCTCCTGGGGTACGTTCGGCATCCTCATTCCCATCGTGCTCAGCGTGTTCAGCGGTGCGGACGGCAATCTTACCATCGTGGCTGTATCCGCCTGTATGGCAGGTGCGGTGTGCGGCGACCACTGCTCGCCCATCTCCGATACCACCATCATGGCATCCGCCGGTGCACAGTGTAACCACATCGACCACGTGTCCACCCAGTTACCCTATGCTCTGACGGTGGCGGGTGTGTCCTTTGTCAGCTACATTCTGGCGGGATTCGTTTCCAATGCGTGGATCGTACTGCCGGTGGCGATCGTGCTGATGATCGGTACGCTGTTCGTCATCCGGATGATCGGTCAGAAGTCCGGAAACAAAGCAAACTGAATCATATACGGATAGCCTTTTCCTCACGGAATGTCTTCACGGCATTCCGTGAGTTTTTTGTTTGGCAATAAAAAGTAAGGACAGCACCGGACAATTTGACAGTTTCTACAGTTATTTTTTGGGTGAAAAGAAAAAAATACGAAAATTTTTCATAAAATTAGTATACACATCTTGACATATTTGTGAATCTGTTATAAAATACATTTGGATTTATCCCCCGAATGGTATTTCTATATATATTTTCGAGGGATATATTTGAAAATTTCGCAAAAGGGAGAGTAAAATCATGAAACTTCATCGGCAATGGCAAAGAGTTTTGGCAATTGTCCTGTCTGTTTCGATGATGCTGTCCTGCATGGTGTTCTACGGGAGCAGTGCTTCTGCCGCTTCCGCATGGCATGAGGGCGAAGCGATGAACTTCGAGTCTGTCGAGGTCGGCGCCCAGGCAGGAAAGTACATCACAGTCAGCGATGAAATGAATCACACCGTGGACGGGGCAAAGTCTGCAAAGATCGAGTCCACCACCGGCTGGGTCGGCGGTGACCGTCCGCAGTTGAACCTGACCGATGCTTCGGGCAACCTCGTGGAGGTCGACCGCAGCAAATCCTATCGGGTCTCGTTCTGGCTGTTCTCACCTGAGAGCAACGATGATGAGGGCGGCAAGTCCGTCAAGTTCTGGGTGTGCGGTGTCGGTGAGAACACCGGATATTTCAGCACCGGCGCTCCGAAGGATGCTTCCGCTCTGGTACAGAACGAGGGCGCATCCGTGAAAAAGGGCGAGTGGACTTACCTCGAGGCGGTCTTCAACGCCAGCTCCTGGAGCGGAAAGACGACCGAGGGCACCTGCCTGCGTTTGGGCATTGCGCCGAACTCCATGTCGACAAACCGCCGCATTTACTATGTCGATGATATCAAGGTCGATCAGGTGCGCGGCGTGACATCCACCTACTCCAACCGTCAGGTCAAGCGGGACAATGTCGTCGATCCCGAATCCGGCGAGGTGATCGGTCAGGCGATCGGTCGCTATGATACCAACAACAATCAGATCTACGGTAACGGTTCCGGCCGTTCGCTGTCCGATCTGCATGACCACACCACGGGCAACGGTATTTCCGCCTGGCTGAAACTTAACCAGGTCAACACCTATGCCAAGACGATCATCCAGGACGGCGATGCCGGTCTGGCGTACAAGGCACATCTGGGCTTGGGCTATGTGGTTTCCTTCTGGGCATACTGGGATCCGCAGGAGAACATGGACGAGGCGACCCGTGTTTCCCAGATCTCCGATTTGACCATCTGCCTGGATACCAGTGACAGCACGACTTCCGTGTTCACCACTCATGTCCATCAGGAGGCGCTTCGTTCTGTCAGCATCATGGCGAACACCTGGACGAAGTTCGAGATCTACTCCTTCAATCTGAAGGGCGGAGAAGAATTCAAGACCAACGATGTCTATCTGACGGTCGGTGCTTTCATGGACGGTGTCAATGATACCGACAACACCAAGTACCTGTATGTGGACGATATCGTCGTCACCCCCGTGGATGACCTCGACATGGAGGGTGCCGTTGCGGCTCCCCGTGCGGCTGCTCTGTTCTGCGGCAACGCAGACGGCGGCACGACCGACCCGGTGATCGATGCCGATGATGCCGTGTACTTCAGCGAGTCCCGCAACAAAGAGTACGCCGCCATGCGTGTGTTTGGTGACTACAACTCCGAGAGCGGTGATCCCACCGAGATCGATGTTGACGGCTACAACTTCGATGTTCTCGAACGTGGTATCCTGCTCGGCGTGTCCGGCAGTACCGCAAGCTCCCTGACAGTGGACGGTCAGTACCTCGGTAAGTCCTCTGCCAGCGGTGCCAAACTGCAAACCATTTGGAGCCGTGCCGAAGAAGGTTCTACTTTCGATTTGAACAACATCCGGTACAGCTTCCTCATGAAGAACATTCCCGCCACCAAGGCGAATACCGCCTATGCCTACCGTTCCTACATCCGTGTCGGCACGGACTATGATAACAGCGTGGTCCTGTACAGTGATGTGCAGAACGGGCTGAAGTTGCAGACGGTATACGATCAGGTCTGTGATGCGACCGGAACCGATTACAACTGGTTCGGTACACTCGATCACTATGAGGCAGGTAGCGGCCTGGCATTCAAGGACGGTTT
>JAZLKY010000099.1:0-4108 GCA_045597885.1 Acutalibacteraceae bacterium
CGGTGATGTCACACGGAAAATGACAATCTCCCGCCAATTCCTGTTTATCCGCTTCAGACAGGTCATCCCGGTGTCTGGTTATATCCAAATATCCAACCGGCACCTGAACGCCCTCAAACCGAAGGATGTTCTCCGCCAACATCTGTGCCAGAGGAATACCCCGGCGTTTTACGCCAAGCAGACATACATTGTCCACGCCCTGATTGTGTTCAATAATCTCGTGGGTGATCCGAGCCATTGCCCGACGGATCCCCAATTCATCCATGATTTTTGCTTTTCTTCTCATGATACGCTCTCCAAATAGCAACCACAATTGACCATAAATCATTCCGACAGTGTCAGCGTATCACACAAACGAAAAAAAGTCAATATTTCATCCGATTTTCAGTTGAAGCCGAAAACGGTCAGCAATCATAGCAATAAATTCACTGTTCGTTGGCTTTCCGCGTGAATTGTGGATCGTATACCCGAAATAGGAATTTAAAACATCGACATCTCCCCTGTCCCAGGCAACTTCAATAGCGTGTCGAATGGCACGCTCTACACGGGAAGAGGTGGTGGAATGCTTTTTCGCTACAGCCGGATAAAGACGTTTTGTAACAGCATTAATTATTTCGCCGTCAGCTATAGCCATCAGGATGGCATCACGCAGATATTGATAGCCTTTAATATGAGCCGGGACACCGATCTGATGAATGATCTCAGTCACCCGTACCTCCAAAGAAGAATCATCTTCCGCTTCGGTCATCATCTCCGGAGATTCATGCAAAACCACCCTTTCCCGTGGCGGAAATTCTCCGCAAAGCCTCAGGATCCTTTCGGCAATGGCATCTGCATCAAACGGTTTCAAAAAATAATAATCCGCTCCGGCACTCATCACCTCACGTTCCAGTGCCGGATTATCGAAACCGGACAAAACCATCATCAACGGGTGCTTACCGGTTTCCGCCCGATCCAACCCCTGCAGTACACCGATAGCATCTAACCGAGGCAAAAAATAATCCATAATAACTACGTCCGGGCGAATCCGCAGAATCGTTTCGAGTACGGTTTTTCCATTCTTTTCCGTCATGGTTACATCCAATCCGTGAGATTTCATCACATTGGCACATGGAATGGCAAAATACTCACTATTGTCGGCTAATAAGACATTGATTTTTCTTCCCATGGTATGCTTTCTCTCCTTTTTTGTTTGTTGACAGAATGATATTACCATAAATTCCCAATTTTTGCAAGAGCAAATTTACCATTTTTTGGTATTTTTTATTTCATGGAATCTGAATATAGGCGAAAAATGTCGAATCGGCAGTATCATCGGGCAAGCATCAAGCGTGAAAAAGCATTGTTTTAAATTTCAATAAACATATTTCACAAACAGTGAACATATAGTGTACAGACTACAGCATATGGGGTGATCGGATGAAGGGCATCGTGGAAGAACGAGCCGTTGAGCTTGGCGAGTATATTTTGGAAAATCGCACCACCGTAAGAGCGGCAGCAAAAAAATTTCATATCAGCAAATCTACTGTACATAAGGATGTTTCTGAACGATTGAAAAATGTTGATCCTCTATTATATGGGCAGGTTCGCCGGGTGCTGGAGGTCAACAAGGCACAGCGACATATCAGAGGCGGCATGGCAACACGCCGCAAATATAAGGGACTGTAAAAGAATCCAATGTTGAATAGGCAGAAAAAAGAGCTGTTTAAAAACGAAAGTTTTAAACGGCTCTTTTTTTGCAATGTTCGACTATGGCAAAATGACAGGGCCTTTTTCTTAAAGTGAAAATCAACTATAAATCGGAAAAGATCTATTTCATCAATTTTCGTCCCATCAGCACGCCCATGACAGATGCCATCATCAACCCTCTTGTCCAGCCGGAGCTGTCGCCTAAGCAGTGCAATCCTTTGATGTTGGTATTGAGATCTGCATCCATCTTCACCTTGTTGGAATAGAATTTCAGTTCCGGGCTATACAGCAGTGTTTCGGTAGAAGCGAACCCCGGAACAACAATATCCAGCATTTTAATAAATTCAATAATATTAGTCATAGCACGGTAAGGCATAGCGGCAGTGATATCTCCCGCTACAGCGTCCTTTAATGTCGGCTTCACATTACTATGGACCAGTTCCTTTGCCCAAGTGCGTTTTCCGTCTAAAATATCGCCATAACGCTGAACCAAAATATGTCCGGCTCCGAGCATATTGGTCAGTTCTCCCACTTTCTGTGCATAAGAGATGGGTTGATTAAACGGTTCAGTAAAATTATGCGACACCAGTATAGCCAAATTGGTATTATCACTTTTTCTGTCTTTATAACTGTGACCGTTGACGACAGCAAGATCATTATCATAATTCTCTTGAGCAACGAATCCACCGGGATTCTGACAGAAGGTACGCACTTTGTTTTTCCACGGTTTTGGATAGCCGATAAGTTTTGACTCATATAGTACCCTATTGACTACTTCCATCACTTCATTGCGGCATTCCACCCGAACGCCAATGTCCACCGTACCCGGCGCATGAGCGATATGATGTTCTGCACAAAGCTTTTCCAACCAATCTGCCCCACGTCGCCCGGTGGCGATAATCACCTGATCACTTTTGACTTCACAGCAACCATTCTTATCCCGTAATCTTACACCGGTGCAGGTATCGCCATCAAGGAGTATATTTTCACATTCCGTCTCAAAACGGATCTCCACGCCGGCAGATAGAAGATACTGCTGGATCTCATAGTATAATTGCTGTGCCTTCTCTGTTCCTAAATGGCGGATCGGACAATCAACCAACTTCAATCCTGCCTTGATTGCATTTTTCCGAATTTGTTTGATTTCATCGTCTTCAGATATCCCCTCAACATCGGGAGAAGCCCCAAATTCCAAATATATACTGTCAGTATACCGAATAAGCTCCTGGGCAACATCTTCACCGATCAATTGCGGCAGGTCACCGCCAACTTCATAGGATAGACTCAATTTGCCATCCGAAAATGCTCCCGCTCCGGAAAAACCGGTGGTGATGGCACAGCTTGGTTTACAGCCGATACAATGACCGACTTCCGATTTCGGACAGTGGCGGTTTTCTACCGCCTTCCCTTTTTCAACCAACAGCAGGCGGTGATCCCCGCCACAGCGATACCCGTTTCGGAGCAGTTCCAATACGGTAAAAATTCCCGCAGGACCGGCGCCGATAACAATATATTCATAAAACATAGTATTCACTCTCCGTTCTTCGATTGGTCTGACGGTACATCTTTTGGCGTGTACATGGAATATATATTGAACTGTCCCGGCTTAGGCTCAGGGAATGCCGGAGGTACTGCCGATTTTTCGGGGTATTCTCTTAAGCGATAGTTGTGTCGCCGGTTACAAAGGCAATACACCATCAATAGTATCAATGCCGCCATCGATATCATTGCGCCATAGCGCAGACCGGGTGTTTCATAATCGAACCGGATCTGAATATCCTTGCCGGCAGGACAAGCGACAGACATAAAGCCGACGGCTGTCTTGTGAATGACTGCCGGCTGTCCGTTCACAGTAGCTGTCCATCCTTCTTCATACGGGACGGTAAACAGTACCCAGTTATCGTTTTCAAGATCAGTTTCTGCATAAAATCCACAGTTATCCTTTCGGAATGTCCGGCAGGCTGTGGCGGCACGTTCGGTACAATCAACCTCATATTGATATTCTGTATATGCCATTTTATCGGTTTGCAAATGAGGAAGAACGATTTCATCCGTATCGTCATCTTCGACGACCAAAGCCTTGAGCAAGACGTTCGAACGCAGGTCTTGGGACAAAGCATCATATTCCGACCTGGTTATATATCCATCATAAGTGATCCCCATAGGGACAAAATATTCATTTTCATATACAGCAAATCCGTTCTGCACATGGTGTAATTTCCAGCCCGGCATCACCGTTTCACCGTAAGATTCAAAATAGTCGTCATCATCTTTATTGTACAACTGGACATCTCCCGGTTGCTGCAGATAATCGAACAGCCACCTGACAGACAAGAATCCCCGCAACGCATAGAAATCGGTATCCGGTCGGGAGGCAACCGTTCTGGATACACCGACTGACTCGTAACACGCCATCACC
>JAZLKY010000100.1:0-1258 GCA_045597885.1 Acutalibacteraceae bacterium
TTTTTGCTTCTATTTTTTTCAGGTTTTCCTCTCGAAGTAATTCCACATTTTTAGGGGCGACGAAACAACCTTTTCCCGGAATTGTATAAATAAAAGCATCTTTTTCGAGTTCTTCATATGCCCGTTTTGTTGTGATAAAACTGATGCGCAAATCCTTTGCCAGGTTTCGAATGGACGGTAACATTTCATCTTCTGAGAGGGTACCGTTGATGATCTGATTTTTGATTTGCGTGTATATTTGGTCATAAATGGGTGCTCCGTTTTTGTTATCAATTAAAATTGTCACCCGATCGCCTCCGCCTGTTATTACTGTATATATTAATTATATACAGATAATCTGTTTTTGTCAAGTTGGGAATTTGATTCGTGCTTATGTAGTCTTATGAAAAGAACAAAACCGTGTGCTGTCTTGACATTGGAGAGTAAATACTATATGATGAAAAAGCAAGTGTTTTTTGTTTGGAGGTAAGAACATGAAAGTGTGTAAAACCTATAAAAACGTAACTTAGACTGTATCGCCTACCCGATGGGAGGCATCGGTGCGGGTATGTTTTGCCTGCAAGGTACCGGTGGCTTCGGCTCTATGTCGATATGTAATAAAGCCGATATTTTCAAAGAGCCGAATATGTTTGCCGCTATTTGTTTAAAAGGTGACAAAAACAATATTGTTCGTGTATTGGAGGGTCCCGTACCGATCCCAAAGATCTGGGGAAGTGCGGAACGGGATTGGGATGGCTCCGGTCAAGGACTTCGTGGAAAAAACTATGGATTGCCCCGCTTTCGTGAATGTGAATTTTCGGCAAATTTTCCCTTTGCTCATATTTCACAGGCTGATGATGTGCCGGTAAAGGTGGAGATCGAAGGATTTTCACCGTTTACGCCCGGTAATGCGGATGATTCCAGCCTACCGGCGGCAAGTGTAAAATACACCTTTCATAATGATACGGATCATGACATTGATGCTGTTTTTTATTTTTCTGCCATGCAGTTCATGGGCATTAAAGGCGGCGAGGGGCTGTGCTTTGTGCGTCCGTGCAAAAACGGCGTGATCCTCGAACAGGAAAATTTTGATTTTCGGAATTACAACCAGAGCGCTTTTGCTATCACGCTCGATTGTACTGCGGCGTCTAATGCGGACTTTTACCGTGGCGGTTGGTGGGACCCGGTCACGATGCGTTGGAACTCCATCGCCGGTGACAAGGTTTCTTTGAGAACGGTATCGGGCAATATTGAAGTTAAAAAACGGTGAAATGAAATA
>JAZLKY010000101.1:0-2720 GCA_045597885.1 Acutalibacteraceae bacterium
CTGGCACTGCTGCTTGGATTCGGCTCGGTCGGGGTACAGATCACCGCTTTCGGTTTCGGTTTGTTGGCAGTCCTGCTGACCGGCATATCGGGGCGGGGCGTGGGCGGCGACCGCCATACACCGATATTGGCGGGGATCATGATCGGATCGCTTTTCACCTCCCTGGTGTCGCTGATCAAATTCACCGCCGACACCGAATCGCAGTTGCCTGCCATCTCTTACTGGCTGATGGGCAGTATGGAGAATGCCGGCTACCGCTCTCTGCTGTTGGGGGCTCCGCCTGTTATCGTTGGTATTGTTCTCCTGCTGTTGCTCCGTTGGAAAATGAATTTGCTGTTGCTGTCAGACGATGAAGCGATCAGTTCCGGTGTGGGACTGAAAGCCCTGCGGCTGACGGCGGTGATCTGTGCGACCATGATCACTGCCTCCTGTGTCTCCATGTGCGGGCAGGTCGGTTGGATCGGCTTGTTGGTCCCGCACCTCTGCCGGATGAAAGCCGGCAGTAATATGTCATCGCTTCTGCCTGCTTGTGTCGGGATCGGGGCGGTCTTCATGATGATCACCGATACGGTAGCGAGGACGGTCTCTCCCAAAGAGATCCCCATCTCTGTCCTCACGGCGATGATCGGCGCACCGTTCTTCATCCTGCTTCTGCGCCGACAAAAAGGTTGGAGCATGTGATCAATACGGTTTTTTTGACTCTTTGGAAAGGAAGGAAACTGCTGTGAACACAGGCAAGAAATTGGAAATAAAGAACGGACGGTTCGGGTATCCCCGCTCCGGCAGGACGGTGTTGAACGACATCAGCTTTTCACTTGACCGTGGCGATGTGCTTGCCGTACTCGGTCCGAACGGAGCAGGGAAGACCACTCTGCTCCGTTGTATGACAGGATTGCTGAAATGGGATGCGGGTATGACGGTGATGGATGGCAGACGGCTGGATACCGTCCCCCGGCGGGAACGCTGGCAGAAGATATCCTATGTTCCGCAGGCTAAGCATGCTCCTGCTGCCTATACAGTGGAGGAAATGGTACTGCTTGGCCGTGCCGCCGTCATCAGCCCGTTTTCCCTGCCCGGCAGGGCGGATCGGGAGGCGGCAGACCGTTGTATCGAGAAGACCGGTCTTGGTCCGTTGCGTCACCGTCTCTGCACCCAGTTGAGCGGCGGGGAATATCAAATGGTATTGATCGCCAGGGCGCTGGTGACCATGCCGGAGATCCTTATTCTTGACGAGCCGGAATCCAATCTTGATTTTCAAAATCAACTGCTTATTCTGAACAGAATCTCAGAATTGTCCACCGAGGGGATCGCTTGTGTTTTTAATACGCATTATCCGGCGCATGCTCTGCGTTGGGCGAACAAGTCACTGATGCTTTCCAAAAACGGCACCTATTGTTTCGGCGCAGTGCATCAAGTGATCACGCAGGACAATATCCTGCGGTTTTTCGGTGTGCGGTCGGTCATCGGTGAACTGAAAACAGCCGATGGCGTCTATGCGGATGTGGTGCCGATCGGCATCGGACCGCCGGAACCGGACGGTGAATAAAGGGGGAAATATCGGAAAAACTAAGTTTTCAAACACTATCCGGCGCGGCAATGCCTTTGTCCTTTGCCGAAAAAGGAAAGAAAGGAAAGGGCTTCGCTAAGCGAAGCCCACGGGAAAGACTATGAAAAAAATAATTCTCTATATGTTGGCGGTGACGGTAACGGTCAGTCTGTTACTTTCCGGGTGCTCCGGGCACAACGGCAATCCTGCCGCCAGCAGTGTTACACAGACAGTCACGGTGACGGATCACCTGGGGGAATCGGTGACTTTGCCTACCCATATCGAGCGTATCGCCGTGTGCAACATCCTGCCATTGCCATCGGTATTGGCTGTATTTTTTGATTCGGCGGATAAAATTGTGGCGATGGCACCTTCCAGTATGTCTGCCGCCAAAAACGGCTTGCTGTCCGAACTGTATCCGGAGATACTGAACGCCGACACCGCTTCTATTAGCGGGACGGATGTCAATACTGAAGAACTGATGCGTTTAGATCCGCAGGTCGTCTTTTACAGCGCTGATACCAAGCCACTCGGCGAGAAGCTGAGAAAGGCGGGGTTCAATGCGGTGGCGGTGTCAGCAAGCAAGTGGGAGTATAATGCCACAAAGACACTTAATCAGTGGCTGGACCTGCTGTCTGCGATCTTCCCGGAATCTGCCAACAAGCGGTCATCGCTGGTCCGGGAGTATAACGACGAGGTGCTGACGCTGGTGCAGGAGCGCACCAAAAACCTCTCCGAGGGTCAGCGCCGGCGGGTCTTCTTCCTGTTCCAGTACAGTGAAGATGCTATCCTGACTTCCGGCAGACAGTTTTTCGGACAATGGTGGGCGGATACGATCGGAGTCGTCAACGTGGCACAGGAACTGGCAGAGGATAAATCGGTCAAGGTCACGATGGAGCAGGTTTATGCCTGGGATCCCGACCTTATTCTGATGACCAATTATACGACCGCTTTCCCGGAGGACCTGTATCAGAACACAGTCGGCAATTATCACTGGGATGAGGTCACCGCGGTCAAGCAACGGCAGGTGTTCAAAATGCCACTGGGGATGTACCGCAGTTATACGCCGGGGATCGACACACCGATCACACTGCTGTGGCTTGCCAAGACGGTCTACCCGGATCTGTTTAAAGACATCGACATCACGCAGAGGACCGTCGACTATTACCGGACG
>JAZLKY010000102.1:0-2461 GCA_045597885.1 Acutalibacteraceae bacterium
TCAGCGAGCCGGGGACGGTGCAAGCCCGGCGGAAAGGCGACTGCGGGATCAACCCTCCTGAGTGCAAACCGAACCCGCCGAGGCGGCAGTAGGGGCGTCGTCCGCCGTGCGTTAAGCGGCACGCTTTGAAAGAAGCGGGACAGAGTGGCCGGTTCAACCGGCAAGTCAGGTGGTACCACGGATACAAGGCTATCCGTCCTGAGCAACGGGACGGATGGTCTTTTTATTTTTTACAGCAGGATCGCATATAATAGTACAACAGATCGGAGGAAATAATCATGAAACACACTGACATTATCGAACTGCAACAAGATGAGGCTTATATCGGCAAGGCGGTCACGGTCTGCGGATGGGTCCGCACCTCCCGTGATTCCAAGAATGTCGCTTTTCTGGAGCTCAATGACGGCACCTCGCTAAAGCATCTGCAAATCGTACTGGACAAGGAGAAGATGGCGGATGTAGGTGCCTTTATGCCCATCGGCACATCACTGAAGGTGACGGGGACAGCAGTCGCCAGTGAGCGCAACGGCGTGGAGATCAATGCCGATGATATTACGGTACTGGGTGTCTGCCCCGGAGAATATCCCCTGCAGAAGAAGCGGCACACATTGGAGTTTTTACGTACCATCCCCCATCTGCGGGTACGAACCAATACGTTCAATGCGATTTTCCGGGTACGTTCGGTCATGGCGGCGGCGATCCATGACTACTTTCAGAAAAACCACTATGTGTATGTCAACACCCCCCTGATCACCGCCAGTGACTGCGAGGGCGCCGGTGAAATGTTCAAGGTCACCACCATCGGTTATTCTGATCAGTACAAGGATGCGGAGGCATATTATGCTGACGATTTCTTCGGCCGCCGGGCAGGCCTCAGTGTATCCGGGCAGTTGGAGGGCGAGATGGCGGCGATGGCATTCGGCAAGATCTACACCTTCGGTCCGTCATTCCGTGCAGAGAACAGCAACACGCCCCGCCACGTGGCGGAATTCTGGCACGTCGAGCCGGAGGTCGCCTTTGCCGAGCTGCCGGATATCATCGAGATCGCACAGGACATGATCAAGACCATCATCCGCAGTGTGATCGACCAGTGCCCGACAGAGCTGGAGTTTTTTGAAAAGTTTTTTGAAGCAGGTCTGCGGGAGAAGCTGACTAATGTCGTGGAGAACGATTTTGAGGTATTAGACTATACCAAGGCGATCGAAATACTGGAAAAAGCGGATGCCGACTTCAAATATCCGGTTTACTGGGGCTGTGATCTGCAGACGGAACACGAGCGGTATATCACCGAGCAGGTGTTCAAAAAGCCGGTGTTCGTCACCAACTATCCGAAGGAGATCAAGTCATTCTATATGAAGCAGAATCCCGACGGCAAAACCGTTGCCGCAACGGATCTGCTCGTCCCCGGTGTCGGGGAGATCATCGGCTGTTCCGAGCGGGAAGCCGATCTTGACAAGTTGCTCACCGCTATGCAGGAGCGCAACATGAGCATGGCAGAATACCAGGACTATCTCGATCTGCGGCGGTTCGGTTCGGTCCCCCATTCCGGCTTCGGACTGGGATTTGAGCGCATTATCATGTACGTCACCGGCGTATCCAACATCCGGGACGTGATACTGTTCCCACGCACCGTCGGCAGCATCCGATAAATCAATTCACAATTCATAATGCATAATGCATAATTACTGGCGGGGGGGCTTGTCTCCAATGTCATTAAGTTAAGGAAACAATTAAGAGTTTCTCCATATAGCCGATTGTAAAAGTAAAACAGAAATTGTTACAAAAAGTAGGGAACGGGCAATGTCTCCCACCGCCGAACATCCCGCCAAACGGGCGGTAACAGTACACACGAAAGCAGGAATAACAAATGAATTCTTTACAGGTGATCCCCGGCTATATACCAAAATTGGATCTGCGGCAAACACAGCAGGCGATCCGGGTGATCAAGGACACCTTCCAGGTTTTGCTGGCGCAAAATCTGCATCTGGAACGCGTGACCGCACCGGTGCTGGTCGCCAGCGGCACCGGCATCAATGACGATCTCAACGGCGTGGAACGCAAGGTGGAATTCACCGTCAAAGCCATGGGCGAAGCCAATGCCGAAGTCGTGCAGTCCCTTGCCAAATGGAAGCGGGTGGCACTCAAGCGGTACGGCTTTAAGCCGGGTGAGGGCATCTATACTGACATGAACGCTATCCGCCGGGACGATTCCATGGACAACACCCACTCCGTGTATGTGGATCAATGGGATTGGGAAAAGGTGATCACACCGGAATTGCGGACGATGGAATATTTGCAGCATACGGTACGTCGCATCACTAAGGCGATCGCCGATACCAACCGCCTGCTTCAGCAGAAGTATCCTCTGCTCACCGCCGATCTGCCGGAAGAGGTATATTTCATTACCGCACAGGAATTAGCGGATCGGTATCCCGCCATGTCACCAAAAGAACGGGAAGAT
>JAZLKY010000103.1:0-2624 GCA_045597885.1 Acutalibacteraceae bacterium
TGGCAGCTCTGCCCGATGGCGAAAGCTATACCTTCTGGGGTCGCGGCGTATCGCAGGGACATTCGGATGCCATTCGCCGTATTCCCGGTGTGGTGGATGCCAGACAGTATACGGTTCCCCTGCCCAGTGCGCTGGAGCGTGTGCGTGCCGGTGAAAACCCCACCCTGTCCGTAAGAGAAAAGCATCTTCGTGAATGCTGGGTCGTAGCCGAGGAGGGCGCTGACAAGGAGGCCATCCGTCAGGCGATTGTGACCATGCCCGGATATTTTGCCGATTATGATACCACAGTCGAATTTATTTCTCTGGAAGAGCTTCGCCGTGACCATAGCGGACTTCCCCATGGCGGCAGTGTCATCCGCACCGGCGTGACCGGAGAGGGAAGCAAGCAGGTGATTGAATATTCCCTGAAGCTGGAGTCCAATCCCGAATTTACCGGCAGCATTCTGGCTGCCTTTGCCCGCGGTGTTTACCGCATGGCACAGCGGGGCGATAGCGGCTGCAAGACCGTGTTTGATATTGCCCCTGTTGATATTCTTCCTGTTTCCCGTGAGGAAATGATTGCCCATATGCTGTAAAGGAGAGACAATATGAACTATGCTGAACGCTCCCTGGAGCTGCACCGCCAGTGGAAGGGAAAGATTGAAGTTACCGCAACCGTCCCCGCCGACACGAAGGATGCCCTGAGCCTTGCCTATACCCCCGGCGTGGCACAGCCGTGTCTTGAAATCCAGAAGGATTTAAGCCTTAGCTATGAGCTGACCCGCCGCCACAACCTTTGTGCGGTCATTACCGATGGCAGCGCCGTTCTCGGTCTGGGCGATATTGGCCCCGAAGCCGGTATGCCGGTGATGGAGGGCAAGTGCGTCCTGTTCAAGGAATTTGGCGGGGTGGATGCCTTCCCGCTGTGCGTACGGAGTAAGGATGTCGATGAGATCGTGCGGACGGTCTATCTGCTGTCCGGCAGTTTCGGCGGCATCAATCTGGAGGATATTTCCGCTCCCCGGTGTTTTGAGATTGAACAGAGGCTCAAAGAACTGTGCGATATCCCGGTGTTCCATGACGATCAGCACGGCACGGCGGTCGTAGTCGGTGCGGCACTGATCAATGCACTCAAGCTGACGGGTAAAACAATGGATTCTATTCGTTGTGTCATCAACGGTGCGGGGGCGGCGTGGATCGCCATTGCAAAGCTTTTGATGAACATGGGCGTAAAACACATCATCCTCTGCGGTCGCCCGGGTGCAAACGGCAACAGCATCCTCAGCCGTGACCGGGTGCTGAAAAATGAGGCGCAAAAAGCCATTGCCGCTATCACCAACGATGAGAACCGCACCGGCGGGCTGGCGGATGCCATGCGGGGAGCGGATGTGTTCATCGGCGTTTCCGCTCCCGGCGTACTGACACCGGAAATGGTGCGCTCGATGGCGGAAAAGCCCATCGTTCTGCCGATGGCAAATCCTGTGCCGGAGATTGATCCCGCATTGGCAAAAGAGGCGGGGGCGTTCATCATCGGGACAGGTCGCTCGGATTATCCCAACCAGATCAACAATGTTTTGGCGTTCCCCGGCATATTCCGGGGCGCACTGGATGTGCGGGCAAAGGATATCAACGATGAGATGAAGATGGCGGCATCTGTTGCCATTGCTTCACTGATCTCAGAGGACGAACTGACACCCGACTATATCATTCCGAAACCGTTCGATCCACGGGTAGGGCATACAGTAGCCGATGCGGTGGCAAAGGCGGCGGCTGCCAGTGGGGTAGCAAGAAAGGAACGTACATAACATGAGTCTGTGGGAATGCCTGCTCATCGGCGTGGGACTGGCGATGGATGCGGTGGCGGTGTCGATCTGCAAAGGATTGGCGACCGGTAAGGTGAAACTGCGGCATTGCTGTATTGCCGGGGGATATTTCGGCGTGTTCCAGGCGCTGATGCCGCTCATCGGGTATGCGCTCGGCAGTACCTTTGCCCGGATGATCGACAGTTACGATCACTGGATCGCCTTTGTCCTGTTGGTGCTGATCGGCGGTAATATGCTACGGGAGGCATTCGGAAAAGAGGAAGAAAGCGCCAATGCTTCTTTCGGACCGGGGGCGATGATCCCACTGGCGGTCGCTACCAGCATTGATGCACTGGCGGTGGGCGTTTCTTTCTCGTTCTATCTTGACTGGGGCGCTCTGCTGTTGGCGATATTGCTGATCGGTGTCATCACCTTCATTCTTTCCGCCGTGGCGGTAAAGATCGGCGGCGTATTCGGCGCAAAGTACCGCAAACCGGCGGAGATCGTCGGCGGGGTGATCCTTGTTTTGATCGGGTTGAAAATCCTGTTGGAGGGGATCGGTGTTTTATGATCACATTGGAAAAAGAAGCGATGCTCCCGCATCTGCGGTTGCTTAACCGGGGATATCTGCGGGACGGAAAACCGGTAATGGAATGGAGCGCATCCGGGTTTGAGATGCGTTTTTGCGGCACTGCCGTGCGGATCTATGTCGATCCGTTGACACCGGGCGAACCTATCTATGTCCGGGGGACCGTCGAGGGGATCGAGTATCGGTTCTGCTTCGCCGTCGGAAACGAGATATTTATGATCGACGGGCTGTCGGCGACAGAGCATACCCTGCGC
>JAZLKY010000104.1:0-1603 GCA_045597885.1 Acutalibacteraceae bacterium
GCGTCGAGGACGCCGCCCCCTACGAATCGTTTTGCGGATACGGCTTTGCTTATTATCGACAGCTTTGTGCATATCGGACGGTTTCCATCGCATCCTTTGCATACTTGTCCGCACCGATGCGGGCGGCATATTCTTCCGTCAGCACCGCACCGCCCACGACGATCTTGCAGAAGGGCGCCTGCTGACGCAACTGCCGGATGGTCTCTTCCATCGCCGGTACGGTGGTGGTCATCAGCGCCGACAGTCCCACGAGCGGGGCTGTTTTTTCTTTTACTGCCGCCACGATACGCTCCGGCGGCACATCCCGCCCCAGATCGGTGACGGCGAAGCCGTAGTTTTCGAGCAGCAGACGGACGATATTTTTTCCGATGTCGTGGATATCACCCCGCACCGTCGCCAGAACCACCGGGATGCCGGTCGCCGTGTCGTGGGCGGGCATGGCGGCTTTGATCTGTTCAAAGGCACTGCCGGCGGCTTCGGCACTCATCAGCAACTGCGGCAGGAACACTTTTTTTTGCTCAAATTCTTCTCCCACCCGGTTGAGAGCGGGGATGATCTGCTCCTGCACCACCGTCAGAGGGGCGGTCGTTTTCAACAGATCGGCCGCCTGTGCGGCGGCGCTGTCCTTGAGACCACGGACGATCGCATCCTGCAGACTGTCGGCGGTGTTTGCGGTCGCCGTCAAGGGCTTTGCCATGCCATCGGTCGCATTCTCGCCGGCGAAGCGGATATAGTCAAGGCAGTTGCTGTCCAGTCCCCGCAGGGCACGCCAACAGTAATAGGCGTTCATCATCTCGACGGAATAGGGGTTCATGATGGCAGCAGACAGCCCGTTTTCCAGTGCCGCCGTGAAGAATGCCGCATTGAGTCCCGCTCTGCCCGGCAGACCGAACGAAACATTGGATACCCCCAGCAGGGTGTGACAGCCTAATTCCTCCCGGATGCGTCGAAGGGCATCCAGTGTCACATTGGCGGCATTGCCATCAGCGCTGACCGTCATGGTCAACGGATCAAAAACAATGTCCTTTTTCCCGATGCCGTAGGCGGCGGCAGTACGCAGTATTTTTTTGGCGATCTGTAGTCGCTCGTCGGCTGTGGCGGGGATACCGTTTTCATCCAGTGTCAATGCGACGATCGTTCCACCGTATTTTTGAACCAGTGGGAATACATTTCTCATGCTGTCTTCTTTGCCATTGACTGAGTTGATCAGTGCCTTGCCGTTGTAACGGCGCAACGCCCTTTCCATGGCGACGGGATCGGCGGTATCCAACTGCAGGGGCAGATCACATACTGCCTGCAATTCTCCCACTACCAGAGGCAACATTTCTGCTTCGTTGATCTCAGGAGCACCGACATTGACATCCAACACTGATGCTCCTGCCTCCTGCTGTCGGATGCCTTCATTGAGGATGTAGTCTGTATCCCGGTCGGCCAGTGCTTGCTTGAGACGCTTTTTCCCGGTCGGGTTGATGCGTTCACCGACCAGTATCGGACGGCAGTCGAAGTCCACTGCCCGTATACCGGAGGCAATGACGGTGTGTTCCTTGGGGGTGATGGGAGTGGGGGACAACTCCGCCGTCATTGCCGCCAGCGCCCGAATATA
>JAZLKY010000105.1:0-7252 GCA_045597885.1 Acutalibacteraceae bacterium
CATCCTGGGAGATATGACCACCAGCTACGTGGCTTTTGAAAAGGAAAAACTGCAGGATCTGATGAGCCGTCTGACGGAAATTGCCCCCTGCTTTGCCATCCCCGGCAATCATGAGCTGCGGAGCAGACGGGAGCAGGCTTATCGGGAAGTCATGACAGCAAGCGGTGTGACCTATATGCATGACAGCTTTGCCGATTGGCGTAAAGGCGGGCAGTCGCTCCATCTGTTCGGCATGGCGGAGCGCCGTCCGACACCGCTCGGACTGTCGGATCAGACATCTATCGTGCTGGCACATAAACCGCACTATCTTTCCTTCTATCGGCAGGCACGTTGGGATCTGGTGGTGTGCGGACACGCTCACGGCGGTCAGCTGCGTATAGACGGACAGGGCGTTTTTTCTCCCGGTCAGGGGATCTTCCCGAAATACACCAGCGGACTTTACCGTGAGGGACAGACATCAATGGTGGTAAGCCGTGGGCTGGGGAACAGTTCCTGCGGCTTGCGTTACGGCAACAAGCCGCATTTGCCGGTGCTGATCTTAGTTCCGGGATATAACAAAGGAGAGTCGAAGCAATGAGATCCAGTGGGATATTGATGCCGGTGTTTTCGTTGGCAGGTCCGTACGGTATCGGCACATTGGGAAAGCAGGCATTGGCATTTGTTGATTTTTTGAAAGAGGCGGGACAGCGTTACTGGCAGATATTGCCGTTGAATCCGACAAACTACGGTGATTCGCCGTATCAATCCTTTTCCTGTGCTGCGGGGAATCCGTACTTCATTGATCTGGAGTCGCTGACGGAGCAGGGGATCCTGCCGAAAACGGTCTATGAGACGGTGGATTTCGGTACAGATGCTTCGGATATCGACTACGGCAAGCTATACAAAAACCGTCTGCCGGTTTTGCGACAGGCGGTCGGTCGGTTCAGACCGGATGAACAGTTTGATATATTTTGCCGGGAGCAGGCATGGTGGCTGGATGATTATGCTCTTTTTATGGCACTCAAGGATGCGCATGACGGTGTCAGTTGGCGGGAGTGGGAGAAGACGCTCCAAAGACGTGACAAGACGGCGCTGGAAGCCGCCTCACAGCAATATGCGGATGATATTTATTTTTATCGGGTACTCCAGTACCTTTTCTATTCTCAATGGCGGGAACTGAAGCATTATGCCGGGGCACAGGGTGTGCAGATCATCGGTGATATGCCGATCTATGTGGCGGATGACAGTGCCGATGTCTGGGCGCATCCGGATCTGTTCGATCTTGATAAGGACGGGCTTCCCCGTGAGGTGGCAGGTTGTCCGCCGGACGCTTTTTCTGCCGACGGTCAGTTGTGGGGGATGCCGGTGTATAACTGGAGGGCGATGGCACGGCAGGAGGTTCCTTATGCCTGGTGGCGTCAGCGCATTCGCCATGCGCTCACACTATATGATGTTGTGCGGATTGATCACTTCCGTGGATTTGATTCTTATTACTGCATCCCCTATGGTGCTGAGGATGCCAAGAAGGGGAGATGGCGCAAAGGACCGGGAAAGGAGCTGTTCGATTATTGCCGTAGTGACCGTGGCGGTGAGCTGCCGATCATAGCAGAGGATCTGGGCCTGCTGACACCGTCTGTCCGTCAATTACTGGAAGAGACCGGCTTTCCGGGTATGAAGGTGATGCAGTTCGCTTTTGACCCTTCTGCCGACAGCGATTATCTGCCTCACAAGTATGCGAGCCACTGCGTGGTATATACCGGGACACACGACAATGACACCGTCATGGGATGGACCGCTTCCGCCTCTCCGGAGGAGGTCGAAATGGCAAGACGGTATCTGCATGTCGATGACCGTGAAGGCTTCAATTGGGCGATGATCCGTACCGCTTTGATGAGTGTGGCGGATACTGCGATCATTCCAATGGCAGATTTTATGGGATTAGGCAGTGAGGCGAGGATCAATCTTCCCTCTACGGTTGGTCAAAACTGGCGGTGGCGTATTGGCGACGGTTGTGTCAATGGATGGCTTGCCCGTATCATCCGGGACAACACAGCTCTTTATGGCCGCCTGCCGCCGGAAAAGGCTGACAGTACTGTGATGGATAGTATTCCTTGATCGGTGACATACTGTACAGGGGGTGAGCCGGATGAAGGAAGACGACGCTCAAACAAATAAATTGCCCTGTGCCGATCCGGTCATGGGTGTGCCGGTAGATGTCTGGGATATGGTGAACAAGTACGGCACCTACAATGTACAGGATACTGCCGATACGGAGAACCGCTTCCCGACGATCGCACAGGCGGACGGACCGTTGGGACGCCGGGCAGCAAGCGCAGGCAAGACGGTGAAAAACCGGGAATCAAACAGTAAATGAAAAATGCCGGGGTGTTCGGAAGATATGCCCTTCCGAACACCCCGGTGTTTTCGCAACAATATTATTTTGTGATGAAGAGGATACCCAGCGTATTGGGACCGCAATGAGAAGAGATGGTGCAGCCGGCGACGGTGATCAACACCTCATCGAAGTGCATATATTGTTCCACCAACTGCCGGATGGTCTCGACTTTTTCGGCAGGCATCCCGGAATGAGTGATAAAGATGCGCCGGGTGTCGATGTCGGTACGACCATCCAAACGGTCCTTCACGTATTCTGCCAGTGCCTTATCCAGTGTGCCCCGGTATTTTTTGCCGACGGACATGGTGCCGTCTGCGTTGTTGACTTCGATGCATGGCTTGAGCTTGAGCATATTGGCGCCCAATACAGAAAGGGCAGAGCATCTGCCGCCTTTGTGCAAAAACTCCAGGTCGTTGAGGACAAAACTGGACTCAATGTGACCGGTAATCGCCTGTATCTCCGCTACGATCTGTTCGACCGGCATCCCGGCGGCGATCCGTTCGCCTGTCTCGATGACAACATGTCCCATCCCGGTGGATAGGTTGGCGCTGTCGATCACATACATTCCCGGAACATCTTCCGCCGCCATGCAGCAATTCCGATAGGTAGTGGATAACCCGGAGCCCAATGTGATGTAGATCACGTCGTTGCCTTGTTGAGTGAATTGCCGGACAAAGTCCTGATATTCTGCGATATTGGTAGCCGTTGTGTGCGGCAACAGATGCTTCTCCGCATAGATGCGATAAATATCCTCTGTACAGATATTAACACCGTCAAGGTAGCTTTCTTCTCCGTAAGAAATGTGCAGAGGGCAAAGGTGAACATGGTATTTTTCTAACAGTTCGGGGCTTAGGTCACAGGTGCTGTCTGCACATAAAACAATGGGGTTTGCCATCAAAGACACTCCTTTTTTTCTTTATGGGCTCATTCTATCATATTTTTACCTGTTGTGCAAGGTCGAAGATAAATTATATCAGAAAAATTGAAAAATAGTATTGAAATTTGTCGAATTGGTGATAGAATAAGGGCAGAGGGTAATGGAGGTGTGTCGCATGGCGTTATCTACCCCGACAAGATCGACTCAAAATCGAGCAGGACACAAGAGAGTGAACAACCGGATGAGAACCTTTATCCTTTTGTGCTTGGTCGTGATATTGGCAGTGGCATTGGGCACGGTCGGGATATGGTTCGGTTTGACCAGTGGGGAATATGACCGTCGGATGGCTTCTATGCAGAGCCGTGTGGATTCATTGGAGAGCCGTATCGCCGTTCAGTCGGGAGCTTTGGATGAGAACTCCAAGAGGATGCAGGAGCAAGATGACACCATTAAGGCGCAGGAGGGTCAGCTCGCTGACAAAGAAAAGAAAATTCAGGAAAAAGACGCCACCATCAGCGATCTTCAGAGACAGTTGGTCATACGCAAAAAGACACAGACCACTGCTCGCCCGACAACGGTAGCCTCTGCCGTCAAGCCACCGGTCGGAAAGGTTACCGGAGATAAAATGATCGCTTTGACTTTTGATGACGGGCCGGGTCCCTATACTGCCAAATTATTGGATGCTATGAAAGAACGGGGTGTTCATGCCACGTTCTTTTTAGTCGGTAACCGTGTTGATTCTTACAAGGGCGTTGTTCGCAGAATGTCGGAGGAAGGACACGCCATCGGCAATCATTCTCAGAATCATCAGAATCTGCGGGGGATGTCGGTCGATCAGATGCAAAAGGATCTAGAAACCTGTGCGGGACAGATCAAGGCGATCACCGGTTTTGAGCCGCAGGTCCTTCGCTGTCCCGGCGGAAACGGGAGCAATGCGGTCACAGCATATGCCAAAGCCAAAGGGATCCCGATCGCCTACTGGAGCGTTGATACACTCGATTGGAAAAGCCGCAATGTCAATTCTATCCTCTCAACTGCGTTTCAGTCCGGTGCGTACGGGGTGCGGGACGGTGCGATCGTGCTGATGCACGATATCTATTCCACCTCTGTTGATGCGGCGATCAAGATGATGGACAAATTGCAGTCACAGGGATACAAGATGGTCACTCTGCCGGAAATGATCCAGGCAAAGCAGGGGAGCATCGTCCCCGGAAAGACCTACTACAGTGGATGAACAAGTTTCCAACCTGTCTACATAGCCGTCATTCCGATGATAATTCGGATGACGGTTTTTTATGTTATTGCTACGGGAAGGGTGGCATTTTGGTATTGACAAATGCCGAGATAATGGTATAATTGTATACATTGAATCAATTCGGAAAGGGGCTTTTCTATGCCGGAGTTATCGAATATGACCAATTTGTTGGAAGACGATACCTACCGCTATTCCTTGCAGGATGTATCAGAACCGAATTTGTACCGTGAAGTTTTCAGTTATGATACGGTGCCGAAGGTGACATTCAACCACCGCCGTGTGCCTATCGGTATGCCCAAAGAAATATGGATCACCGACACCTCGCTGCGAGACGGTCAGCAATCAAGAGAGCCGTACTCGGTTGATCAGATCGTCCGGCTGTACCAGTTGATGAGCCGATTGGGCGGTCCGTACGGCATCATTCGGCAAACAGAGATGTTCGTCTACAGCCAAAAAGATCGGGAGGCATTGGAAAAATGCCGTGAACTCGGATTGAAGTTCCCGGAGATCACCACCTGGATCCGAGCCAAACGGGAAGATTTCAAACTGGTCAAAGATTTAGGGATCCGTGAAACCGGTATCCTGGTCAGTTGTTCTGATTACCATATATTCAAAAAGTTGAAGATGACACGTAAGCAGGCGATGGATACTTATCTAGCGACTGTGGCGGATGCGTTTGAGGCGGGTGTCATGCCCCGGTGCCATCTGGAGGATATTACCCGTGCGGATTTTTACGGTTTTGTTGTCCCGTTTGTCAATGCGCTGATGGATATGAGCCGGGATGCCGGCATTCCTGTCCGTAACAGAGCATGTGACACAATGGGCTACGGTGTGCCTTTCCCGGAGGTGGCACTGCCCAGAAGTGTTCCCGGTATCATTTACGGTCTTCAGCACTATTCCGTAGTGCCCAGCGAAATGCTGGAATGGCACGGACACAACGACTTTTACAAATCGGTCGCCAATGCGTCCACAGCGTGGTTGTACGGAGCCAGTGGTGTCAATTGCTCGTTGTTGGGTATCGGTGAGCGTACCGGCAATGTGCCGTTGGAGGCTATGGTGATGGAGTACGCTTCTCTGCGTGGGTCACTGGATGGGATGGATCCCACTGTGATCACCGAGATCGCTGAATATTACCGTAAAGAGATCGGGTATAAAGTGCCGCCTATGACGCCATTTATCGGACGGGATTTCAATGTTACCAGAGCCGGTATCCATGCAGACGGATTGCTGAAGGATGAGGAGATCTATAACATTTTTGATACGAAAAAATTGCTTAACCGTCCCGCCGGCGTTATGGTAAGCAAGACTTCCGGATTGGCAGGCATTGCGTATTGGATCAACGCCAACTACGGCTTGACCGGGGAGGAACAGGTGGACAAACGCAGTCCGTTGGTTCAAAAAGTCAAGGAATGGGTGGACAGAGAATATGAAGACGGTCGTCAGACATCGCTGTCGACTGAGGAACTGGAAGAAAAGATCGAACAGTTTTCTGACGGGCGATTCTGCAGACTTTGAAGGAGGGCGCCTTTATGACAGAGCATAAAATCGTATCACTGGCAGATTGTGTATTCGAGCGATTGGAGAATGATATTCTGGGCGGGAAATATACCTACGGTGAAGTGCTGACAGAGAATCGGCTATCGGAGGAGCTGGGTGTCAGCCGGACACCTGTCCGGGAGGCGATCCGCCGGTTGGAGCAGGAGCATATTCTACTCATGACCGCCAAGGGATTGGTTGTTCAGGGAATCACCAAAGAGGATATCCGGGACATCCTCGACATCCGGCTGCGGATCGAAGGGATGGCTGCCGGCAGAGCAGCGGTCAATATTACACCGGAGCAATTAGCACAACTGCAGGAAGCGGTGGAATTGCAGGAATTCTATGTAAACAAAGGGGATGCCGATCACGTACAATCGCAGGATCATATGTTCCATGAATTGATCTATGCCGCCTGTGGCAGTATCACGCTGCAAACGACACTCGTTCCCTTGCACCGGAAGGCACAGAAGTTTCGCCGTGCCTCGGTAGAAAAGAAGGAACGGGCGGCAGAATCGGTAAAGGAACACCGCAAGATTTTTGAAGCGATCGCAGCGCACGATCCCGACAGGGCAGGGGCGGCGGTGAACGAGCACATCCGCCATGCAAGAAAAAGTATGATCGGTGAATAACGGAGGAGGACAATATTATGGGACTGACTATTGCACAAAAGATCATTAAAGCCCACCTTGTCAGTGGCGATATGATCCCCGGCAGCGAGATCGCTCTGCGGATCGACCAAACTCTGACACAGGATGCTACCGGCACGATGGCGTATTTGGAATTTGAAACGATGGGTATTCCACGGGTGAGGACGGAGCGCAGTGTTGCCTACATAGACCACAACACGTTACAGTCCGGATTTGAGAATGCGGATGATCACCGCTATATCCAGTCGGTCGCCAAAAAGCACGGCATTTGGTTTTCCCGTCCCGGCAACGGCATCTGTCATCAGGTGCATTTGGAGCGTTTCGGCAAACCGGGCAAAACGCTGATCGGTTCTGACAGTCATACGCCGACCGGCGGCGGGATCGGAATGCTGGCAATCGGTGCAGGCGGTCTTGATGTAGCAGTAGCAATGGGCGGTGGCGCGTATTATATCACTATGCCCAAGATGTATAAGGTCAATCTTACAGGATGCCTGAAGCCTTTTGTCACCGCAAAGGATGTCAGTCTTGAACTGCTCAGGCGGATCTCCGTAAAGGGAGGA
>JAZLKY010000106.1:0-2589 GCA_045597885.1 Acutalibacteraceae bacterium
CCGTATAAGCACCGGACCGTATTGGGAGACAATGCGTTTGTGTTTGAAAAACAGAACTTTATGTGTGTGTGGCAGAACCATTTCATTCCCCACACCTGTGAGGTGGATATGCAGTTGGATTTTTTCTTAGGATCTGACGGCAATATTTACCGACGGTTTTCCGATCGGGTGCGGGAACGTGCATACAACATGGCAACATGGAAGCGACTGCTTCGGGATGCCGGATTTGATTTGCTGAATGTGTACGGTGATATGACATTGGATGCTCCCGGCGAGACATCGGAACGCTGGGTGTTTGTTGCCCGTAACCGGGCGATCGGGCAGATCCGATGATTTTGCCGGGCTTATGTGTACCATGACTGTTTTTGGACGAAATGATGAAAGAGAATGAGAAGATATGGGAAAACTGATCCGGTGTTTGACACGGGATGCCACCGTGATGGCAATGTTTTTAGATGCAAAAGACATAGTGAGCGAAGCAGAGCGTATCCACCAGCTTTCTGCTGTGAATACAGCCGCTCTCGGTCGGCTGCTGACAGCCGCCTCCATGATGGGCATCATGCTGAAAGGACAGAAGGATTCTCTCACCTTAAAGATCAACGGCGGTGGTCCTGCGGGGACATTGATGGCAGTATCCGACAGCAACGGCAATGTACGTGGCTATGTGCAGAATCCTGTAGTTGAGATCCCGACGAAACCTAACGGCAAGCTTGATGTCAGTGGTGCTGTAGGAACAGACGGACAACTTTATGTTCTTAAGGACACCGGCGGAGATCAGCCGTATAACGGATGTGTACCGTTAGTTTCCGGTGAGATCGCTGAGGATATTACGCAATATTATGCTGTCAGTGAGCAAACACCGACGGTATGTGCACTGGGCGTGCTGGTCAATCCTGATCTGTCAGTGGCATCGGCTGGTGGTTTGCTGATACAGTTGTTGCCCTTTTGCCCTGATCCTGTCGTTGACCGTGTTGAGGCGAATGTTTCAAAATTAGAGCCGGTTACCGCCATGCTCGGCAAAGGGATGACACCGGAAGAAATATGTTCTGTGGCATTGGACGGTATGGAATTTGATGTTTTGGATACCTATGAGCCATCCTATCGCTGTGCTTGCTCCCGCCGGAAGGTGGAAGGCGCATTGTTGGCGTTGCCGTCCGATGAATTATTATCATTACCGGATGAACACGGAATAACAGAGGTGACTTGCCGTTTTTGCGATAAAATATATACGTTTCCCCGTGCAGAATTGATATCTTTGGATGCCTCCCGTCGTACCGAAGAATAAATGTGATCAAAAGTTTCGAAAAAAATGGAAAAAGCCCTTGACAAACAGAGACTCTTAGTGTATTATATACACCGTTGCCGATGAAATCCGATAGGGTGTCCCGGCGTTGGTAGGAACGGAAGCATAGCTCAGCTGGTAGAGCACCTGCCTTACAAGCAGGGGGTCACAGGTTCGAGCCCTGTTGTTTCCACCATGATTTTGGATCTGGCCCGGTAGTTCAGCTGGTTAGAACGCTAGCCTGTCACGCTAGAGGTCGACGGTTCGAGCCCGTTCCGGGTCGCCAAAATTTGCCCAGATAGCTCAGTTGGTAGAGCAGAGGACTGAAAATCCTCGTGTCGCTGGTTCGATTCCGGCTCTGGGCACCACATATGCGGCTGTAGCTCATCTGGTAGAGCGCCACCTTGCCAAGGTGGAGGTAGCGAGTTCGAGCCTCGTCAGCCGCTCCATTTTATATGGCGACATGGCCAAGTGGTAAGGCAAGGGTCTGCAAAATCCTGATTCCCCAGTTCAAATCTGGGTGTCGCCTCCAGAAAAGAAGACACGGGTCGTATAGATCCGTGCCTTTCTTTTCTGCCCCGCGAGGCGATCCGGATTTGAACTGAGGTTCAACATCTGGGTGTCGCCTCCAGAAAAGAAGACACGGGTCGTTTAGACCCGTGTCTCAGACTGTAGACAAAGTCCTTTACGGAGGGCTTTGTTTTTTTCGCATAAATAGTAGAAAAAGAAGGTGAAATATGGTATAATTAGAGTAATGAAAGAGGGCGGAAAAAGTGCTGAATAAAGAGGAAGAGAAGCGGAATCAGATACAGTTTTTATGTATAGAAGATTTAGTGCCGAAAGACCACTTGTTGCGAAAGATAGAGCGTGCAATAGATTGGAGTTTTATCTATGATTTGGTAGAAGACAAGTATTGTTTAGATAACGGCAGACTGAGCATAAATCCGGTAACACTCATCAAAATACTACCAATGATACAGTATTTGTATGGAATAAAAAGTATGCGACAGACCATAAAAAGAAATAGAAGCAAATGTGGCATACCGTTGTTTTTTGGGATTGGATTTAACAGATAAAGTACCGCACTTTTCGACCTTTGGAAAGAACTACAGCAGAAAATTTAAAGATACAGATATATTTGAGCAAATATTCAGTCGAATATTAGAAGAATGCTTTAAGTATAATTTGGTAAACGCAAAAGAAGTATTTGTAGATGCAACACACATAAAGGCATGTGCAAACAATAAGAAAGTAACAAAAGAAATTGTAAAAGAAGAAGCATTATTTTATGAAGAAGAATTAAAGAA
>JAZLKY010000107.1:0-1183 GCA_045597885.1 Acutalibacteraceae bacterium
TATCAGTCCGGGACGATGCTGCAGCAAGGTGCACTGCTCAACAAGCAGACATATAACTCATGGCCGGCGGGCAACAATTCCGTCGAATATCCTTCCGGAAATGTCAACAATACCGGTATCGGCGGACCCGGCGGCGGACGGAATGTTACCAAGAACGCCAGCCACGACAGCAAGGCGCTGTATATTGAAAATCGGAACTACGGCGGTGCTACCCGTCCGCAGTTCAACATCACCGATCTCGACGGCAATGCCCTGCGTGTCGAGAGCGGCAAAAAATATACCGTAACATTTGATCTCAAGGTGCAGGAAATGACAAACAGTGCCGCTTCCGCATCGATCCGTTTTTGGCTTGCCGCAACAAATACCGTAAATCAAGCATTCAGTGGCGGTAACGACAAGAGTTCCTACCGTGTGTACGGTTGCAACGACGGTGGTACTGCCATTGTCAATAAGGATGACGGGACGACCGTTTCCCAGCCGGATGCGGTCACGACGGATTATGTGATCGGTGTCGGCAGTTGGAAGCAGATCACAGCCGTGATCAATTCCTGTGACCGCAGTGGTTTCCTGCGTCTCGGAGTCACCGATGCTAACCAAAAAGCAAATCTCTATCTTGACAATGTGACCGTCACCGACGGGGACGGTAAACTGATCGGCAAGATGGATTTTGAAGACAAAACCGCCGGCACAACGCTTGGCGCATCGGATGGTATCGGAAACAGCAATGCCAGTAATGTTATGCGGTTCGACACCCTGCCGGATACCGGTTCGATCTGTCTGATCATGAACCAGAGTCCTTCCGGCAATGCCCCCTCCACGCCCATCATCAACGGCTGCTACGGCGGCATCACCGGTACTTCCTATCTGCGCATCAAGAACAAACAACAGGTTGTTGTATCCTTCTGGGCATACTGGGATCCTGATGAATTCGTTGAAGGTCAGAATGCAGCCAAAACATTCGGTGAGAATGATACACTGGATGTGATTTTCCAGATCCGTTGGGGCGAAAATAACAATAGCGTGCCGAAGCACGGTGCCGGCGAAAACGGTTATTCAAGCTATACCGCCACCATGCAGCAAAAGACATGGAAGAAGATCACGATCGCATCCGCTCCGTTCTTGACCGCAAAGGATAAAGATGGCGGCTACTATCCGGAGATCTGTGCATCTTTCTCCGGCGCCA
>JAZLKY010000108.1:0-9407 GCA_045597885.1 Acutalibacteraceae bacterium
ACAAAAGTATAAAAATCATTCACATAATCGTCAAAGCGTTCGATATGTGTCAGTGTATGATCCGTTACCTCCCGGTGGGAGCGCCCGTGTCCCCGCAATTCCGGCATCCACACCTGCCACCCGTCCTGTAAAAACACATAGATCAGTTCCCGGTATTTTTCAATATTTTCAGTAAAGCCGTGAAGGATCGTCACATTCCCCTTGGGGTGTTCGGGGGTGAAAACGGCATAATGCAGGGAGCAAAGGTCCGGTGTGACGAGCATTCCTTCCTGTTGATGGGATCGCAGATAGGGCATTACTGTCTTTTCCATGGTGATGTCGTAGTCGGATTCGTGGATAAACTGTCTCATCTCTGAATTTTCCCGTAAACCTTTCTCTCATTATAGAGCAAAAACAGCAGTCCGCCCGACAGGCATACAATAGCGGCTGCCAAGGCTACCAGACGATACCCCAAGCCGATATCGGGACGCACGGTGGCGATGGCGGTGACCAAGAGCATGGCAACGCTCTGTCCCATTTTAAAAGCGAAGGTTCGGGCGGCATAGAACATTCCCGATCGGTTTTGCCCGGTTTCCAGCGCATCGTATTCCGAGATGTCCGCTACCACTGCCTGCGGCAGGATGCCGAAGATCGCCAGCGCCGGTGCGCCGAGGATACAAAGTCCGTATCCCTGCAGAGTGGGGGGGAGCGGCAAACGATCACCGAGCAGAGCGGCATAGCCGAAATTGACGGTAAAGATGCCAAATGCGACGAGAATGAGTTTCTTTTTGCCCCACCGTCCGGTCAGACGGTTCACCGGAAGATAAAACACGAGACTCAATGCCGTCATGATCACATAATAGACGGTGGACATCCGTTCGTCGAGTCCGAGCAGACTGGTGACAAAATACGGCAGTGCGGTCTGGTACATGGTCAGACCGAGAAAATACATCACATCGGAGGCGACAAAAGCCCGGAAGTCCTTGTTGCGAAAGGTCGCCGCCAGCGAACGAAAAGCGGAATCCTGTGCCGGGGTGACTTGCACATAGTCTTTTTCTCGGATGGTAAATACCGGGACGAACATACAGGCGGTGGAAAACAACGCCATGCCGGTGAATGTTACCCGGATAGCGGTCACCCGTTCGAGCGGGAGCGCATCCCAGATGACCGGTCCGAGATAGGCGACCGCTGTTCCGACGATATAGGTCAGCGAAATGGTGGTGGAGATGGACAGACGGGTTTTTTGATCCCGCCCCAATTCCGGGATGAGAGCGGTATACGGTGTGCAGTAAGCGGTCATAAAAAAGTAGAACAGGGTGAGGGTGAGCAACAGCACCAGCGCATTGATCCACGACACTCCCCGGATCGGTGACCAAAAGACCAAAACGGTGGCGGCGGCGAACGGAATGGCGGCGGCACGCATAAAGGGGATGCGCCGCCCGGCACGGGAACGACAGCGGTCGGATGCGGCGGCGATGAGCGGATCGGATACCGCATCGAACACCCGTCCGAATGCCGTGATCGCCCCCAGCACGGTGATCACCCCCAGCACCGCCCGCCCCTGCGGGATAAAGACAGGTTGTCCGGCTTGCAGGGCGGCGTTGTCCGGCTGATAAAAGTTGACAAGCCAACTGGACAGCAGTGCGGACAGTGTTGACCATCCCAACTGCCCAATGGCAAAACACCAGATCTTTCCGAGCGTAAGTTTTTTCACGGCGATTCCTTCTTTCTGCTCTTTTGCATAGTTTATGCATGGAATCTGCCGCTTTGCCTGTCAGTTTATGGAATGTTTTATGAAATATCGGAGGGCAGGGAGTACCGGGTGTCCTGTGTTTGATACCGGGGGGGAGAATCGTACTCTGTTCGGTTGACGGAAGAGGAGAATCACTTTTTCGTGATCAGCGAAAAAAGCGTATCTGTTTCATTAAAAATCATATTCCGCAATTCCGGAGGTAATTCCCGCAACTGCTGAATCAATTTTTGCTCTTCCGGGGAGGGCAAAATCGACGTGGTTTTTTTTGCCGAAAGCCCCAGTGCGCTGTCGAGCGACAGACCGTACAACTTAAATAGCAGGGATAGTGTTTCAATATCCGGTTCGGTCATATTGTTTTCGTATCGGGATAAAGATTTATTACTGATCCCGGTTTTTTTCATGACATCCATCTGTGAAAGGTCTGAATCCTCTCGTGCATCCTTCAAAAGCTTTGCAATACGGTCCATTGCGGCTCCTTTCTTGGCATATATGCCTTACTTGTTTTATTTTTCCCCTCTGTTAACAAAATTATCTCACAAACTAAGAAAAACTATTGACAAATCCCGAAATTTGAGATATAATGTCGCACAGGTCGATATTTTCTCATTTTTTGAGAAAGTTGAGCGAATTTCGTCTAATAATGTAAAAAAACAGCAAAGGAGAAGTATATGAAAAAATTAATTCTCATCGGCGGTGCGCTGATGGCTCTTGCTTCTGGCATAGTTGTGCTTTTCGTTGTTTTGAGCAAAAGGAAAGTGCAAAAAGTATAAATAGCATCTATGCAATCTGTCAGAAAGGAGATAACAGAATGAAGGGGAAAGCAATAGCGGGTATGGTACTTGGCATCATCGGTATTGTATTTGGTCTGTTAAACGGGGTCTTTTCAATCATCGGTTTGCCTGTCGCCATAATCGGTTTGGTGCTCGCAGTTTCCGGCCGTAAAGGGCTTATTGCCGCAAATCAACCTGCCGGGATCGGAACAGCGGGTTTGGTTTTGGGGATCATTGCGGTCGTGATCACAGCGATCACATTCTTTACCTGCGGCATTTGTGTGCTTTGTGCAGGTTCCGCAGCATCGTCTCTCGGCGCACTGTTATAAGAAGATCCGGCAGTCCGTACGATATGTGTATCGGACTGCCGTCTCTTTTTGGAGTATGATTATGAGCTTTACGGTTTTAGGGAAGACTATTCCGTTTTACGGTTTGTTTCTGTATATCGGTATCTTTTTTGCTTTTGTGATCGGCATTTTTCTCTGTAGGAAGAGAAGGTTTCCGTTTTGGGATCTTGTGGGAGCCGGCGCCTATGCAATGATCGGCGGGATGATTGGCTCAAAGCTGTTGTTTCTGGCGGTTTCCTGGAAACAGATCCTTGCGATGAGATTGCCGTTTGAAGCCATTGTCAAGGGTGGATTTGTATTTTACGGAGGTCTGATCGGCGGATTTTTAGGAGTTTTGATTTATGCAAAACAATTTAAAATGCCGTTGGTTGACTTTTTAGACTTGTTCGCTGTACCGTTGCCGTTGGCACACGCATTCGGACGGATCGGTTGTTTCTTCGGCGGATGCTGTTACGGCATACATTACAACGGAAGGTGGAGTACGGCGTATCGCACCTCCTCAAATATCAACACGCCGTTGAATACGCCCCTGTTTCCGATACAGATCATCAGTGCCATCGGGCTGTTTCTCTTATTTGTTGTCCTATTTGCGGTTTTTTTGCGAACAAGGAAAAAGGGGCTGGTGACCTGCATCTATGTGATCGCTTATCCCATCTTGCGATTTCTGGCTGAATTTTTAAGAGGCGATGTCGAGCGAGGAATTTTTGGGGGCTTATCGGTTGCACAATGGGTGTCGCTGCTCATTATAGTTTTTTTTGGTGTTTACTTTATCAGAAGGCAACGCCACAGCAGGTAATATCGGCATGCTCCGATCAAACCTGAGTTTATACGATCAATGTAATGTGAGAAAGGAAGTTTTATCATGCGTTCATTCCCGTATTTGAAGATCCTGTTGTTGGGGACACTGTTGGTTATCATGACATTCGCATTGACAGGCTGTTCGACCGGCATTAATTTGAATGACTATATTACCGTTGAATTCGGTGGCTATAATTCCGTCGGGACGGCGGAGGCGACATTCAATTATGATTTGTTTAGAAAAGAGCACGGAAAAGATATCAAATTGAAATCCGGCAGCAGTGAGAAAAAAATCAGTGATATGATGGGAGATCTGGGACTGGATACGAATGGGGCGATATGCGATGCTATGATCGCAGATTGCGTTTCATTTTCGTTGGATAAAAGCGAAGCCCTTTCTAACGGTGAAGAAATCAAGTTGACATGGAATGTTGATACCGAAAAGGCAAAAAGCCTGTATAATTGTAATTTAAAATTTAAAGATGCGGTTTTCACTGTTTCCGATTTGGAAACGGTCGAAACCTTCGACCCGTTTTTACAGATTGATGTTAAGTTTACCGGACTTTCTACCGAGGGCAAGGCTTCATATGATGTTTTGGGACGCGATAGCCCGGTGAATTATTTGAATTGTTCCTTTGACAAAAGCGAGGGCTTAAAGAACGGTGACGAGGTCACAGTATCGTTTGAGTACAGATCGAACTACTATTACGGTACTCCCTCGGAGTTCGCAGAACACTTCGGAAAGATACCGAGCCCGATGAAAAAGACATTTACCGTATCGGGCCTGGAAAGCTATGTAGAGTCGCTGGATCAAGTGAAAGCCGATACGGCGGGCTATCAACGAATCGACAAAAACCTAAAAGATGCCATCACTGCATTGTCCATCAGTGACTGGGGGGCGGACATTTCGCTGACCTCTTCCAAAATGGCGGGAACCTATTTAGTCAAAACGAAAGAGGGCGTCAATGCCAGACCGCACAATTATCTGTATTTTGTATATAAAGTAAGCGGAAAGAATACCGCCGCCAATTGTTCGTTTAACGGGTATTGGTTCGCCTGCTTTGAAAATGTGACCATTGACGATAAAAACACCCTGATCGTCGATTTTAACAATTACGCTTACCCCAAGCTTTCTTCATGGGGCGATGATAAATTCTCTTACACCGATTCGGAGAACCGTTCTTATACTATGGCAGGATTTTCCACATTGGAAGATTTTGAAAAGAAGCATATGCTTGCCAAATTGAAGGATTATGAATATACCGTTGACAAGCCAAAAGAATAAAAAGACGAAAATGTTTTAGGCGGTAAGAATAATGAAAAAAAATAGAGTCATTCTGATTATTGCTGTTGCAGCAGCGTGTTCTATAACATTTTCGTCTTGCGGATTGCTCTCCGAGATGATAGATGAGGAACTTAATGAAGCCATTGAAGAACAGCAAGAACAAAACAAACAGGAAATAAAAGATGCTGTTGACAGTATCAAATCGGAGCTCAAAGAAAAATTGGAAGAGGAAAAAGAAAATGTTAAAAAGAGCATACCCGATATTTATGAGCGAATAGAAGACGACTACAAAAAGAAACTTGCGGAAAAAGCCGAAAGAGAACAGGTGGAAGAGCTTGATGCAAAAGTCGATAAAGAAAGATTGGCAATAATCACGAAGGAAAACTACAGTTCCGGTAAGGAAGGGCAGTGCACTTGGTATTGCTATGGACGAATGCGGGAAAAATGCGGCATAAAACTTTTTGACGCTGTATGTAATGCCAAAGATTTTGCAGAAAAAAGCAAGAATAATGACAAAGTATCCATCGAATCCGAGCCGTATAACAACAGTATTGCGGTCAATCACAGTCTTGGCAACGGTTGCGGTCATGTCGTGTTTATCGAGCATGTTACCCGTGACGAAAACGGTCAACCGCTTGATATTTATTTTACAGAAGCGAACTGGCCTAATAATTCAATATTAGATGAGGGTGATGGCATTCTTCGCAAATTTTCATATGAACAATTTAAAAAAGTTCGAAAACCGGAAGAATACATTGTTCCGAAAACCGAGTTAGAGGATACGAATCAAACAGGCATTCCCCGATTGTTTCCGTAAATAAAAAAGGGGATGTTAAAAAGTCATTCCGAACATTTTTTCCTCTCCCCTAAAAAGAAGGGCTGTCAGAAAACTTTTGTTTTCTGACAGCCCCGCTTTTGCATTTTTTATTCTTTCCACCGAAAACTGCCGGACAGCAGAGTGGTCTCCTCGGCGGAAACGGTCAGCAGACCGCCCTCCACCTCACCGATGCGTTCGGTGTCATCGGGCAGGACCACGGTGCATTCACCGGGTTTGACGGAGGTGATGAACGGAATGTGCCCTGCCAGTATCGCCAGATCGCCCTCGCTTCCCCGCAAGGTCAGCATGGCGGCATCCCCCTGGAAGCGATTGCCGTCCGGGGTGGCAACAGTCAGTCGGAAGGTGTTCATACCGTCATCCCCTTGGCTTTTTCTATCGCTTCATCAATTGTTCCGACATAGAGGAACGCTGATTCGGGCAGATCGTCGTGCTTGCCCTCGATGATCTCTTTGAATCCACGGACGGTTTCTTTGAGCGGCACATAGATGCCGGGGAATCCGTTGAATTTTTCGGATACATGGAGGGGCTGGGAGAGGAATCGCTGTACCTTTCTGGCACGCTGAACGAGCAGTTTGTCTTCGTCGGACAGTTCGTCCATGCCCATGATGGCGATGATATCCATCAGCTCATTGTACCGTTGCAGGATGCGCTGGACTTCTTTTGCAACCGTATAGTGTTCCTCGCCCAAAATATCGGCGGAGAGGATGCGGCTGGTGGATTCCAACGGATCGACGGCGGGATAAATGCCCTGGCTGGCAATGGAACGGGACAGAACGGTGGTGGCATCCAGATGGGCAAAGGTGGTGGCGGGCGCCGGGTCGGTCAGATCGTCCGCCGGCACATAGACCGCCTGCACCCAGGTGATTGATCCCTTTTTGGTGGAGGTGATGCGCTCCTGCAGTGCGCCCATTTCGGTGGCGAGGGTAGGCTGATAGCCGACGGCAGAGGGCATCCGTCCGAGCAGAGCGGACACCTCACTGCCTGCCTGGGTAAAGCGGAAGATGTTGTCGATGAATAACAGCACATCCTGTCCTTCGGTGTCACGGAAATATTCCGCCATCGTCAGACCGGACAATCCGACACGCATACGGGCTCCCGGCGGTTCGTTCATCTGTCCGTAGACCAGAGCCGTTTTGCTCAACACGCCGGATTCTTTCATCTCGTTATACAGGTCATTGCCCTCACGGGTACGCTCACCTACGCCGGTGAACACCGACAAGCCGCCGTGCTCGGTGGCAATGTTGTTGATCAGTTCCATGATCAGAACAGTTTTTCCCACGCCGGCGCCGCCAAACAAGCCGATTTTACCGCCCTTGGAATAGGGACAGATCAAGTCGACCACCTTGATGCCGGTTTCCAATATCTCGGTGGAAGTAGACAGTTCATCAAAGGCGGGTGCCGGACGGTGAATCTTCCACCGTTCCTCGGTTTCGGGGGCGGGCATATTATCCACCGTATCCCCTAATACATTAAAGATTCGTCCCAGTGTTTCTCTGCCTACCGGGACACTGATGGCACTGCCGGTATCGGTAACGGGGGTATCCCGTTTCAGCCCGTCAGTAGAAGCCATGGCAATACACCGGGCAGTATTGTCCCCGATGTGCTGTGCCACTTCTACGGTCAATGTCCGTTCGCCGATAGGCATCGTCAATGCCGTGAAGATGGTCGGGAGGCCTCCCTCTTCAAAGCGGACATCCACGACCGGTCCCATGACCTGTACGACACGGCCGGACTTTTTTTCTGCCATGATGACACTCCTTTCCACTGTTATGATCCTGCAACGATCTCTGTGATTTCCTGGGTGATCGCACCCTGCCGGGCACGGTTATATTGCAACTGCAAGTCGTCGATCATCGTCTGTGCGTTTTTGCCGGCGGAGTCCATTGCCATACGCCGTGCTGCCACTTCACAGGCAAAACTCTCCCGCAGTGCAGCCACCAGACATCCGGTGACATATTCCGGTACCGCCGCATCTAAAATAGTGCGTTCATCCGGTTCAAAGATCACACCGGTCCGGCTGTTGTTTTCCGTCACATCCAGTGGTAACACCCAGTGCAGGATCGGCTGCTGGGACATCATGGAAACGTATCGGGTGCTGACGATCCCCAGCCGATCAAATTTTCCCTCTGAAAAATCCCGACACTGTACTTTTGCCAGTTCCCACGCTTGCTCATAAGAATAGTTCTCAGATGAATTGACAGGTGAGGCAAATCGCTCGCACGCCCGCTTGCCGATGGGAATGATCATCGCATCTTCATCCAGTGTATCCCGGATGAGTCGGAATATGTTGGCGTTGTAGCCGCCTGCCAGTCCCCGGTCACCGGCAATAACGATGACACGGGAGCGGGTATTCTTTTCCGGCAGAGAGCGCATATAGGGACTTTTGCGGCATTCGGTACTGGCGGTGAGCAGGCTGATCGCCTTTTCCACCGCCGCCACATATTCTCTGCTGCGGAACATTCCTTCATTTGCCCGTCGGATCTTGGATGAGGCGACCAAACCCATGGCTTTTGTCAAATGAAGGGTGGAATCCACGCTTTTGATCCGGGTACGCAGTGCTTTGATGTTTGCGCCCATGCGGTCGCCCTCCTTTCAGTTCATTTTGCGGAACGGGCAAGCCCGTTCCCTGCACTACATTTCAGGATTGTACACTGCTTGAGTTTGCAGTCGTTTTATCAACTGTTATACTCTTTGAGCAGTGCTTCCAGTGCTTCGATGTCGGCATCCTCTAAGTAGCCGTCATCCAGCCGTTGGTGCAGTTCCCGCTTTTCGTGCAGGAGCTTGTCATATAACCATGCCTCGTAGTCCTTGACATTCTCGACCGGGACGGCATCCAAAAATCCATTGGTCACAGCATAAATAATGGCGACCTGACAGCCGACCGTCACCGGGCTGTTACGTCCCTGCTTGAGCACCTCAACGATACGCTCACCTAAAGCCAGACGTGCTTTGGTATCCGCATCCAGATCACTGCCGAATTGTGCAAAGGACTGCAGTTCCCGATATTGGGAATACAGCAGTTTCAATTTTCCGGAAACTTTTTTCATAGATTTTCGTTGGGCGGAACCGCCTACCCGGCTGACGGAAATGCCGGGGTTGATGGCTGGCATCACGCCGGAATGGAACAGCTCGGATTCCAAAAAGATCTGCCCGTCGGTGATAGAGATAACATTGGTGGGGATGTAGGCGGACACATCGCCTGCCTGCGTTTCGATCAATGGCAGGGCGGTGATAGAGCCGCCGCCGTATTCATCCGCCACGCACGCCGCCCGTTCCAACAGACGGGAGTGGAGGTAAAACACATCACCGGGATATGCCTCCCGTCCCGGCGGACGCCGGATGAGCAAAGAGAGCGCACGGTATGCGACGGCGTGCTTGGACAGATCGTCATAGATGATCAGCACGTCTTTGCCCTGCTTACGGAAATATTCTGCCATGGCACACCCTGCATAAGGGGCGATATATTGGAGCGGCGCACTTTCGGATGCATTAGCGGCGACGATGGTAGTATAATCCATGGCGCCGGCTTTTTGCAGTTCATTTGCCAACTGAACGACAGAAGAACTCTTCTGTCCGATGGCGACGTAGATACACAGTACGTCGGGGTTTTTCTGATTGGTAATGGTATCAATGACGA
>JAZLKY010000109.1:0-3223 GCA_045597885.1 Acutalibacteraceae bacterium
ATAACGGGCGAACCCGGCGCCGCCTACTGAGCCAAAAGCCGTTGGAGGGCGCAACTCACAGAACGTATTCGGCAGAACCGTGCAACCGCCTTGCACCGTCCGGCGGCTCTCTGAATGCAAAAAGAACTGCTTACTTTCTTCCGGTCATCGTCTTTATGCTACTGTATCGAATTTTGTAGATTATAGCACAAAAAGCACCGTTTGTCAATCATTATACGCCAAATTGTTTTGGTCATCCTGCCCCATGCACCCGACGGCGAAGCACCGCATACGCCTCGGCGGAATCATCTATGGAAAGAACCGCCGCTTCCATCGGACACATCCCGTTGTTTTGCCGGTTGACGATATGATCTGTCAGCACATCATATGAGACAGCAATCCCATGATCCTCCAGGACACGCTTGCCGGGCATACTCAAAACCGCCGCATGAACAGCAACTATCCCGGCATTGACAAACAGCAGCGCAGCGGCCTTGCCCACGATCCGGTCAGCTACGGAAAAACCGCACAGATCGCTACCCTCCTCCAACGGCGTGAGGACGGGAACGATCCCCCGCTCGCAGGAACGGATCATCACATCGCCCTTGACAAAAACGCAGGAAACACCCGCAGTCAGCAAAGAGATCGCCCTCTGTATATCAGTCATCAAACGACTCCTCTTTCTGCTTCTTATCAAATACCGAAGCCACTTCCCGCAACAACTCCCGTATGGGCAAATGCTGAGGGCACGCCGCTTCACAACGCCCGCACGATAAGCAATCGGAAGCCTTGCCGCCGAAAGCGGTATGGACAGTGTGATAGTAGAAGTCGCTGTTCCAATTGTCAAATGTCTTCTTAGCATTCAGACAGGCAAACAGATCGGGGATGGCAATATGAGCCGGACAGCCGTCTGTACAGTAACGGCAGGCGGTGCAGGGGATCCGATCCTGCTGTTTAAAGATAGCACAGACCTGCTGTACTGCCGCCATCTCTGTCTCGGACAGGGGGCGGAAGTCCTTCATGACCGCCACATTGTCCTGCACCATCTCCATGCTACCCATGCCGGACAGCACCGCAACAACCCCCTCGAAGCCGGCGGCAAAGCGGAGGGCATAGGAGGCGTTACTGCCTGCGTTCAACCCGTCGAATACCGCCTGTGCCGGAGCAGGCAATTTGACCAAGCTTCCCCCCTTGACAGGTTCCATGACCATAACGGGCTTCCCGAACTGCCGGCACACCTCATAACACCGACGGGATTCCACGGACGGATCGTCATAGTCTACATAATTGAACTGGATCTGCACCACTTCGATCTGCGGATAGGCTGTCAGTATTTCTTCCAATACAGAAGCTTTATCATGGAAAGAGATGCCGAAATGACGGATCTTTCCTTCCTCCCGCAGTGCCAGCGCCGTTTCATATGCCCGCAGTGCCTTGTATCGTTCAAACAGCCGTTTGTCCTGCGCGTGCATCAAATAGAAATCAAAATAATCAACGCCGCACTCCTGCAACTGCTTTTCAAAAAGCGGCCGGATGTCTTCTTCCTTCTCAAAAAAAGAGCCAGAAAGCTTCGTGGTCAGCACATAAGACTCACGGGGATACCGGGCAGTCAGGCATTTCCGCACAGCAGACTCACTTTTTCCGTCCATATACCCGTGAGCGGTGTCAAAATAGTTGAAGCCGTTTGCCATAAAGTGATCGACCATACGGCAAAAAGCGGCTGTATCCACCCCGTCGCCGTTGACCGGCAGGCGCATACAGCCGAAACCGAGTTTTTTCTTGATCTCAGGGAAAAACGCATTCATTCGATCCACCGCCTTTTCGACATGGTTGATCCGGCGCACCTTGCTCAAAGGTGCTTCTTGATCTGCAGGATATTTCTGCCGTCCTTGTACTCATAATTGACATCATCCATGCTCTTCTTCACCATATAGATGCCCAAGCCGCCGATGCCCCGTTCTTCCGCCGACAGGGTGACATCGGGGTCCTCCTTGGCAAGCGGGTCGTACGGTATCCCGTTATCAATAAAGGTGATGATCACGGACAACGGATTCTCGTTCACCTCTACCTTGACCGTAGCCTTCCCCACCTCCGGGTTATAAGCATACAAAGCAATGTTGCTGAACAACTCATCAATAGCCACATCAATTTGGATCTGTGCCTTCATGGGACAGTCCAACTTCTCCAACTCATCATTGATAAAATTGGTTACCTGCTCAATATTATCAACTGTGGCGTCTACTGTTATCTCTTTCATCACGCAACATCCTCCGTTTTTATTGCTGTCGAATCTGTCTGAAACCGATGAGTAACGACACAATGTACAATTACCAAATCCGTTATAGGTATAGTATACCATTTTGTGGGTTTTTGTCAACCTATTATTCTACGAACAAGGCAGAATATACCGATATTTCTTTTGAAAAAGTATTGAAATTTACAATCACTTGATATATACTAAAAAAAGCGAAAGGATGTTCGGTATGAATAGCGAAAAATGCAGAACCTATATCGCCATTGATTTAAAATCGTTTTATGCCTCTGTTGAATGCGTTGACAGGGGATTTGATCCATTGAAGACCAATCTGGTGGTGGCAGACATTTTCCGCACAGAAAAGACCATATGTTTGGCAGTCTCCCCGCCGTTGAAATCCTATGGGATCTCCGGCAGGGCAAGACTGTTTGAGGTGATCGAACGAATCAAAGCAGTCAACAACGATCGTCTGCAGCAGGCACCGGGAAATACGCTGACCGGCAGCAGCACAGACGCTGATCAATTACAGCGAGATCCGGCACTGGCAGTCGATTATGTGGTGGCTCCGCCCCGCATGGCACGGTATATGGAGATCAGCAACCGCATCTACAGCATCTATCTCCGCTACATTGCGCCGGAAGACATCCACATCTATTCCGTTGACGAGGTGTTTATTGATGCCACGCCCTATCTTTCCCACTGTCATACCGATGCCAGACAACTTGCAATGACCATGATACGGGAGGTACTGCGGCAGACAGGTATCACAGCCACCGTCGGCATCGGCACCAATCTGTATCTTTGTAAGGTCGCCATGGATACCGTAGCCAAACGAATGCCGGCAGACGAAAACGGTGTCCGCATAGCGGAACTGGACGAACAGCGCTACCGGGAACTGCTGTGGACGCATCGCCCCATCACCGATTTTTGGCGGATCGGCAGAGGATATGCCGACCGGTTGGCACAGCACGGGATGTACACCATGGGCGA
>JAZLKY010000110.1:0-2853 GCA_045597885.1 Acutalibacteraceae bacterium
GCTACGATCCGACTTATCTTCTTCACCAGGGTCGTCCATGTCACCCGGATAAGCGGTCGCAAGACGCTTTTCAGTACACCGGGAGCATAAAATTCCCACGGATCGACAACGATCTCCACCGCACAGGGCTTCCCCGTCCGAACAAACTCCTTGGCGACCAAGTTGGCAGTAGCCGCCGGCAGGCGAAAAACAGCACAGGGAAAACGGCGGCAATATTCCTTCGCCAGCTTTCTCAGCCGGAAATAGAGCCGAGCGTACTCCCACGGGCCGGTGTAGGCGGGAAAATCAAGGAATTCCACACCCTCTCCACTGCTGAGCTTGCGTCCGGGCGGTGCTTCATGTACCCGCTCGGTGCGGACAACGGCATACACCTTATCGAATGTCTGTAAATATCGCTTATAGAACTGATAGTCATAGGTGGTTTCCGCATACACTTTCCCCGCATCGTCACGGTAATAGTGACCGTCCGCCACGACCAGAACATCCACTATACTTTAGCCCCTTTCAGATGTTACCCCACAAACAGTCCATACCTCCCGCCAATATCCGTTTCGGTAACCGTTACCGAAACGGACAAAGAGGCAACACCCTCCAAAATTAATTTCATTATAACACAAGAATCGCAAAACGTCAACATTTTTGAACAAATTATTAACAAAAACGCAGTGAAGAATTGGTTAATTTGTTTATTTTTCCCACCTTTTGCTTAAACAACGCATAAAAAGAGACAGATTCTCTCAACAGGTCATCTGACTGCGGAGAAAATCTGTCACCGTTTTATAGCCGACGGGCATACTGTCGTATGGTCGCCGTCACTAACGCAGGCGAGCGTTCGATTTCCCATCAAAAACCGACCGGAGTTCGGCTCTCTTCGGCTATACAAGCTCCGGCTATACCCGTGAGAAAACCGCTCCGATCGGTAGATTGATCTGCAGATCACACGCCGGGCGCAGAGGATAGCCCAGCGGTTCTTTGTTGATAATAACCAAATGCGCACCGTGAAAATAGCGGACATAGGAAGCGGCGGGGTATACCGTCAGCGAAGTACCGCCGATGATCAGCATATCTGCCGCCATGATCGCCTGTATCGACCTCTCCACCGCTTCGGACGGCAGTTGTTCCTCATACAGCGTCACATCGCACCGCACCGTGCCGCCGCAATCACAGTGCGGGATCGGTTCGGGGGAATCGAAAATGAAATCTGCCGGATATCTTTTGCCGCAGGTCGTGCAATAATTGCGCTTGGTCGAGCCGTGGATCTCATACACCCGACGGCTTCCGGCACTCTGATGCAGTCCGTCAATGTTCTGTGTGACGACCGCCCGCAATTTCCCCTGCTGTTCCAGTTCTGCCAGATAGCGGTGTGCCGCATTGGGTCGAGCTGACCGGGCATCCATTTTCTGCCGATAGAATTCATAAAAAACCGCCGGGTCTTTCATCAAACAGGTGTGGCTGAGCAGATATTCCGGCGCATACCGTTCAAACCGCACATCCCGCACATTATAAAGTCCGTCTTTACTGCGAAAATCCGGCACACCGCTCTCGGTGGACACCCCTGCCCCGCCGAAAAAGACGATAGCGTCCGACACCCCGATCCATTCGCCCAAACGGGCGATTTTTTGTTCTTCGGTCATTTGATCTGCTTTCATTTCATGTTACCCCTTTTTCGATCAGTTGAGCGATCTCGGCATCCGCCCGGTCAATCTCCCGTCCGAACTCGGCGCTGGACATCCTCATGATGCCGGTATGCACCGCCGACAGTTGGATCAGCCCGTCGGATGTCACCACCCGCACCTGCTCGTTCGGTCCGACCTCGTGCAGCAACCGTTCGATGTACAAATCGCCGGTCTCGTTCTCTTTGGTATAGACGACAGCGACCCCTTGATAGTCCTGCTTTTCTCCCGGATTGCCCGGCACACGGTAGCCATCAAATACCACCGTCATCCGACATCCGGTAAAATGGGCATAGTTGGATAAAACATGGCACAGTTTGATCCTTGCCCCCTCCAAATCGTATTGGGCAATATCGGCAAGATAGCCCCAGTCAAAGATGACATTGTAGCCGTCAACAATGAACCATTTGGTATGCAGGGGGGTGACCGTCACGGGGTCGATCCCCTGCTTTTTTGCTGACGGTTTCGGACGGTACAGCACCGAGCGCATCGGTCCGAACTCACGAAGCATGATGGCTTCCAGTTCTTTTTCGTCGATGCTGATATGGCGGTGTCCGGTGACCGCCGTCTTTTTTTCTTCAAAATATCCCGGCAGATGCATCCGTTTTTTGACCTCATCCCACCGGACGGTCACCCCCGCCCCGTGGGAGCAGAAAACCGAGTCTGCCGGATTTTCCGTATCCCGTTCCGGCTCATACCCGGCGGCTTCCCGTACCCGCTCGGCATCGTGACAGATGTCATATCCGCCCGGTTCGGTCATCAGCCGCCCCGTCCCGCCGGTATATGCCGCCACCTCTGTCATGTATCCGTCCATCGTAATCATCGGTGCCGTCCCCCGCAGGACGGCAACCGTGCCGTCGCTGTCCGGCGGTTCGATATTGCCGCCCATCTGCCGGATATCGGTGATGGCTCTGCCCAGACGGTCGGCGGGCACCTCTAACCGAAAACGGGTGTACGGTTCGAGCAGGATACTGTGTGCCTGCATCAATCCCTGCCGCACCGCCCGATAGGTCGCCTGCCGAAAATCGCCGCCCTCGGTATGCTTGAGATGCGCCCTGCCGCTGACAAGCGTGATCTTCGCATCGGTCAGCGGCGCACCGATCAGCACGCCCCGATGTGTCTTTTCCGCCAAATGTGTCAGTACCAGCCGCAGCCAGTTCCTGTCCAGCTCATCCTCCGA
>JAZLKY010000111.1:0-8258 GCA_045597885.1 Acutalibacteraceae bacterium
TTGCCGTGAATTTTGCGGGTTGCTTTGCGGTGCGAAAAGGCTACCTTTACACTGGGGAGCCTTCCACTGCGGCGGGCTTGTTAAAGGGCAAAAGCCTCTTTTGAGCCACCGGCACACTTAGCCGGTGGTTTTCGTTTAACCAACAAAACAGCCACGCTGACACATGATCAGCGTGGCTGAATTTAATAATGGTTTTTTTATTCCGGCATATACTGTGCATACATCCCGATCAGCAAAAGGACATAGTCCAAAGTGAACTTTCCTTTTTCGACCGCTACTTTCAGATATGCGCCGTTGAACGCCACATACTGATCGTAGGTCACATAGTCACTGAACACAGCATAGTCATAGGTGCCGATCTCGGCTACATCTTTACGGAATTGCTCGGTGTCATAACGTAACTTACCCGCCATGTCGATCCAGTTATAGAAATCATCCGGCGGTGCAACAGTCAGCAACCCGTTGGCAAACGCATTCGACGTGACAGAGGAAGAAACGGAATATGCTCCCGTCAACTCCTGCGTGACAAATGCATCTGTCATCGTCACCAGCCGATACGGTGCATCTGCCGCATACTGAACGAAGCGGTGACCGATATAATCCTTGCAGTTTTCTGCTGTCAGGTATACATAGCGGTTGGCATCATAGTCAAACACGCCATGCTCCCCGATCGTCCGCAATACCGTTCCGTCGGAATAAACGGTGCTGACGACATCATACTGCCCGTTGCCGTGGAACACCAACAGGGAAATATCTTTTTGTGCCGTCTTCCCCTCAAAGAAGTCCCATGCCATGATCGGATCGTTAAAGGTGAGCTGTTCCACCGGCTTCTGTGTGCCGTCTGCCAGTGTAATCAGCGTCCCGGTGGCATAGCAACTGCTACCGCTACTACTTATTTCGACCGTTACATTTTCATCCGGCATTTTAAATGTATACGATGTTCCGGTTGATGTGCCAAGGTCGTTCCCGTTCCATGCAATGGTTTGATTGCTGTCCTTTGAGAAGCTGTCACACTTAACGGTAACTACGGCACCGTAGGGAACGCCTTCGATCTTTTCGCTATTGGACGTCTTCGTTGTACCGTTGTAGCTGATAGATCCTGTGGCGTTGCTCAAGCTCAAGGTAACCGTATGGCTGTTTATACTCCACTGGGCATACAACGTGATATTGTCAGTGGGGGTATAACTTGCGCCGCCGTTACCGACCTTGCTACCGCCGCTCGCCGCCGTGTACCAGCCGTTGAAGGTGTATCCCGTTCTTGTCGGTGTCGCCAGTGTCACGGAATATCCCTTTGCCACGGGGGTGGGTGTCGTCTGTCCGGAACCGTCGTTATAGTTATAGGTAACTGTCAACGCCCGCTTCCAAATCGGCGTCAACTCGATGTCTCCCGTTGCACCGGATTTGACAGTCAGTTTTGTGTTGGCGAGACTTGAAACCGCTCCACTGTTGACGGTAGCGCTCCATCCATCAAAAACATAACCCGATTTGGTGGGCACCGACAGCGTGACTGCTTGGGAGGAAGTGTTGTAGGTATAGGTGGCGGAAGGATTGTTACAATCCCTGAATTTAACATTATAAACTCTGTTTGCCCACTTCGCTGTAACGGTCGTTTTCCCAGTGATCTGAGCCCCATCCGCTATGCTCCAACTGCTGAACTGGTACTTTGCCGCATCGGTAGGAGTAGCAGTGGCAGTCGTGCCGTTGACGGTGAACTTATTCCCGTTGACCGAAACCTCAGAATACTTCGGCACACCGGTGATCGAACTGACATCGACCTTCCCCTTTGTGGTACTGTCGCTCTCTACGGTGACAGTATAGGTGTTCACCCAGGTTGCCGTCACGGTGGTGTTCGCCGTGATCCTATTGTCGCCGGGGATACCGTTCCACTGTTTAAAGGCATAGCCGGATTTCGGCGATGCCGTGACGGTCGTGCCGTTCACGGTGAAGGTGTTGCCGCTCACCGTGATAACAGAGCCGCTCGGAATGTTTGCAACGGAAGAAGTGCTCACCGTTCCATTCGTGTTTTCGCTCTTTACAGTTAGGGTACAGGCGGTCACCCACTGTGCCGTCATCGTGACATCCGCCAACGCGGTGTACTCCGAACCGGGAAGATAGGTGGATGTGCCGTCCGACCACCCGCCAAACAGCTTGCCGCTCTTGGTGGGTGTAGCCGTCGGGAGGGTGCATTTCCCTTTCACCGCCGTGATCACAGGGAAATTTCCACAGCCGCCGTCCAAATTGAACGTAATGAGACGGTCGGTGTTGATACCGACGCTGTATTCCGCAAAAAACGCATCCGCAGAAGCGTATGTCTTGGTCGCACCCAACGTCGTCAGTTCCTGCGCCAGTTTTGCCGAATCGTATGCCCTGCCGTTGAGCGCCCGTTTGACCACATGGAATGTTCCGACAGATGCATCTGACCCGGACTCGGCGGACACGATCATGGTCATGACCGGTGTGCTGTCGGCGTCCTTGACCGTCAGCACACGGTAGTATTTATCGGCACTCGTTTTCTTGCGAAAGGTTTCCTCAAAAGAGAGTCCTTTGCTCTGACACACCTGGTAAAACGCCAGTTCGTCGGTGTCAAAAGATGCTGTTTCAAACGGCTCGCCCTGCTCGACCGTACGCAGAAAATACTCGCTGATCTGATTGAGCGTTTTCTTTTCGGTAGACTGGACGTGAGCCAACTTGATATTGACTCGCATGGAAAACAGGGCGGTCGTTATCATAAGCAATAACGCAAAGATCACAAATCCGAGGACGATCGCCCATTCCATCACGGCGCCTTTTTTGCTGCGAAATACGCCCTTGAACATAGAAGTAATCATCCTTTTGTAAATGTTGCGTAACATTCTTTCCCGGCAGTGGCGGCCTCAGCCGTCTTGGCGCCGCTCCTGACAGCGTCGATCTCCGCCTTGGGCAGGAACCATGCATCAATGCGGCGCTCGCCATTGACCGTGTTGGAATAGGTCACCTTGATCAGGCAGCCGTCTGTTCCCTTCTCGGTCAAATAGGTATAATACTGCGTTCCGTACGCCTCGGTGGGAGCGACCGTGACGATGCAATATCTCCTGTATTCGTTGATGGGGGAGAAGCCGGTATCCTCCTCAAAGCCGAATCCGCTCAGAGCCTCATCCCGCTTGTTATCGGTGTACTCGAACAGCACGGTAGGCGTTTCGGCGGAATCCGCCGCACGCAATTGGGTGCTACCGCTCTTTGACAGAGCATCGGCGACCTTCAACAGCTCGGCGGACTTGCCGTCTGCCAGCGTATAGTCGGTGTAACTGCTCTGCCCGCCGCCGATAGGAGCGAAGGGGAAGTTGGCATCGTTATAGTTCGGTGTGACATGGGCGGCATTCTCCCGTGTGACACAGTAGTGCAGGAATGCCGGCAGACCTTTCCATGCCGTTTCATGGGCAAAATCGGTGCCGTCGTCTTTACAGTACGGTTGATACGATACACTGCTGCTGTTGTTCTTCACGGTCGGTGCAACATAGGCAGAGCGGATATCATTGATCTTCACGGAATCGTTCTTGTCCCAAATACCGTCGCCGTAAGCGCCGTTCGACCAGTTGCCCTCATGATGGCAGGTGATCCGTATCACAAGACGGGCGCCGTCGCTCTCCCTTGTTACCAAGGTCGGCTTGCTGCCGGAAATATCATATACATACAGGTACAGATAATAATCATTATAGAAGTTGGTCGAGTAGCCGTTGGCCTTCTCTTCGAGCACATCCGGTCCGACCGTATTCGCAATGGAAGATTTGTTCGGTGCATTGTCGGGGAAGCCGAGGATCCAATTTTTTTCCGTCAGCAGATAGTTTTCCAGATCAGACAACGGCAATGTGCCGGTCGTCTCTTTTGTCTTGCTGCTCGTCGTTCCGCCGTACTTCTCATAGCCGAGGATGATCTCCTGCTTCCACTGACCGTTTTCCTGGAAGTAGCGGATCGAAACGGCGTTCCGCTTATCCTCGTTAGCGACATTTTCCAGAATCTGCGCTGCTGTTTTGCCCGACAGATCGTTACCGAGCCGGAATTCTGTCGGCTTTGTCGGCTCTTTCTGTCCTTTGAAAACGCCGCCTTTATCCAACGAGTTGTCTCTGTCGTGAACATCGGCTTTGTATTTGTTCAAATCGTCGTAGGTGAAGGTGGCAAAGGGCGTGCCGGTTGGTGTCTGCGTGTAGAATTCGACTCTCCCGTCCTCATGTGCACGGATGGTCTGATAAGAGACCGTGTCCTCTGCCGAATCGCCGTCGGTGCCCACAACGATACGATCTCCGCACTTCCGGAGTTCTTCCAGATCCGCCGAGCGTGCCTCGAACTGGTCCAGATCCTCGGCATTCTTGAAACAGGCAACGGCATCGTCTGCCATCACCGTGGCAAGATAGTTCCCCCACTGATGGGAGGACGAGCCCTGCGCAGACGTATACACGCCGACGGCAACACTTGTCACGAGCGTGATGACGGCGATCGCCACTACGCACTCAACAAGTGAGAAGCCCTTCTTCCTGTGATTGTTTTTCTTTGTCAACTGATTCTTTTCTTTCATGATGAAACCCCTTTCCGTATGACAAAAAGTTTGACAAAAATTTATTCTGTAAAATAACGCTCCCGACCGGTATGCGGATCAAAAAGATCAAATGCCAGTATGATCTCTTCCTGACCGGCGGTCACGGTACAGTACACAGTATCGGCAATGCCTGGCTTCTTATAGAAGGTACAGCCCGTGATCTCCTCGAAAAGAAATATTTCATCCTCTCCGACAGCATCAGGCTTATCCCATGTCAGCTTCTTGGCGGCAGGATCAAATACCAAGGTGTCCTCGTCTGATGTCAAGCCGCCACTGCCAGCCCCGACATTGCCGTTGTCACATTCATCCAGCCAATCATTGACAGCCTTCTTGAACCGGTTGATCTCAGATACAGCGTTGCCGGTCTTGTATATCCCGTGTGATTGATGCTGATAGGCGAGCATAAAGGTACAAACCATTGTGACAACGATCGCTGTCACAGCGATAACGATCGTCAGTTCAACCATTGTGAATCCTTTTTTTGATCTGCTCATTCCGCACCTCTCTGAATCCTGCGACTACACCGGCAACTCTAATACAATATATTCGGGAGCATGCTGGTTCTCCACAAATGCTTCCAATACGACTTTATCATACTACAGCCTTTTTGAAAAAGCAATAGGAAAAATGGAAAAAGTGTGAAAAAGTAAACCTTTTTGCGGTTTTGTTTTAAAAACCACAAAAAGATTCTTCTTTTTTTGTGCATCTTTCTTGCTTCTGCACAAAATGATGGAAAGGCAACCGATCACCAGATACATACCTCATTGTAAATGGGTCAATTCTCTTTTGTTTCAGATTCCCCGGCTTCGGGGGTGACGGATGCGTTCTCTGCCGGGTACAGACGGCGATCTTCATCAAATACCATCATCTGTGCCTCGGAACGGGTATATTTCAAAATGTCCCGCATACGGAAGCGATCGCCCTCTCCCATAAAAGTATATGCCGTCCCCTGACGCTTGGCTCTGCCGGTACGACCGATCCGATGAAGATAATACTCATTTTCTTCGGGAATATCATAGTTAAAGACCGCTTCGACATCTTCAACATCAATACCCCGTGCCGCCACGTCGGTAGCAACAAGGATCTCCAGTTTATTATCCCGGAATTTTGCCATCACCTTGTTTCGCAAAGCCTGCGGCATATCGCCATGCAGACAGTCTACCGATCCATGCCGTTTCTGCAATCGTTCGGTCAGTTGTTTGACCGACACCTTCATATTGGCAAAAACCATCACCCGGTGATACTCTTCTGCCCGGATGATATCCAGCATATCCTCCATCCGTTGAGAACCGTCGGAACGGATAAGATATTGCCGGATCTGCGGGCGGTTTTCGCCCTCCGATGCCACCTGCAGTTCCACCGCATCATGCTGATACTCCCACGCCACATCCATGACCTCGCGGGAGATGGTGGCGCTGAACATCAGCACCTGGGTGTCGCCGGGAGTGGCGTTGAGGATGCGCCGCACATCCTTGATAAATCCCATTTTCAGCATCTCGTCCGCCTCGTCCAGTACGGCGGTGTACAGATTGCCGAGCCATATGTTGCCCCGGCTCATGTGATCGAGCAGTCTGCCGGGTGTTGCCACCACGATATGCGGATGCTTTGCCAGCGCATCCACCTGCCGCTTCATGTTCTGCCCACCGTAAACAGAAGCGATGCGGATCGCCGGATTGAACCGCACCAACGCCCGCAGGTCTGCCGTGATCTGTTCGCACAATTCCCGTGTGGGACAGATGACCACCGCCTGCAGGTCTTTCATGTCCGGGTTCAGACATTCGATCAGTGGGATACCGAAGGCACAGGTCTTCCCCGTACCGGTGGGGGCTTTGGCAATGATATCCCGCCCCTCCATCACCAACGGGATCGCTTGCTGTTGGATCGGTGTAGGTTCGGTAAAGCCCATTGCTTTCAGCGCCCGTAAAGTCGGCTCACTGATCTGCATTGAAGAAAAACTGCATGCGTTTTCGGGGATAGTCTGATCCATAAGTATTATTCCTTTCCGTTATCCGACACCACAGTCTGTCCTGCCGGAACACAAATCAACTGTCTTTTATTCTTTTCTACCCATACATCCATGGCGGTGGGGTTACGGAAGATCCGCTCATCGGCGGACACGAGCAGTGCCCGTTGGGCGGTCATATATTCATAGATCTCCAGGTTGGTGGCATACCATATCTTGTCGCTTCCCGCCACCGTGCGGATCACCCGCTCGATGTATGCCCAGTCCTCCTCGGTGCGTAACTCGTGGCTGTGTCCCCAAATGTACAGCAGGGGACTGCGCCACTCGGAATCCAGCATCTGCATGAATTGCTCGCACAGTGGCAGGGCATCCCGGTGATGACAGGTGGGGTGCCACTCCAAAAAATTCTCCGGCAGACCGAAGCCGCCGGTATCCTGAGTGGTGCGGGAATAGACGATACCGCAGGAATGCAGTATCTGTTCCGCCTCATGGCTGTATGAACCGCTGGGATAGGACATCCCCACCACCGGCACACCCGCCATCTGTTCCAGTGTGCGGCGATCCTCCACGATCTCATTCACCAGTGAAGACGGTAGCATCCGTCCGGGCCAGCCGTGGGATACGGTGTGACAGGAGATCTCCTGTCCCGCATACCGCCGGGCAAATGCCTCCTGCTCTGCTGCCGTTTTCCCGGCACAGACGGAGGAACAGATGTGGAATGTTCCCTTGATACCGTACCGGCGAAACAGATCAGCCAACCGGGCATCACTTTCCGATCCGTCGTCGTAGCTGAAAGTGACAATTCGCTTTTTCCCGCCGGGATATACATGATACTGGATCATACCGCTTCCTCCTTTTTCGGACACTTTAGTGACAGTATACCACGGCTTTGAACAAAAAGCAACTTGCATAACGGGTTCTTTTTTGTTTCCGTGAAAATTTTTAATGGATGTATACTGTCATTATTTTCCGATTTTAATGCAAGTATACGATCACTATTTTCCATCAATTATGCATTTTTCGCAAGAAAATATCGCTTGTCAAAAAAATAACAAATAAAATCCCAAATTCCTCTTTTTTTTATCGACAAACTATGCTATAATTAGTGTGTTTAGGGTGTAAGCGCTTACAGATGACGGTTTACATCCACAAGAAATCGAGGAAATGAGGCGTGTGATGAACATGAGTACATTCAGGCACGGGGTGCATCCGCACAATGACGGCAAGTCATTGACCAAGGATGCGGCAATCCAACCGTTCCGTCCGACGGGCGAGGCGGTGTATCCTCTCTCCCAGCACATCGGCGCACCTGCCAAACCGACCGTGGCGGTCGGGGATACCGTTCTGGTGGGGCAGATGATCGCTGAGCCGGGCGGATTTGTTTCCGCCGCCGTCCACAGTGCCGTATCCGGTACGGTCAAGGCGATCGAGAACCGGCGGTGTGTCAACGGCAAGGACATGATGTGCATTGTTATTGACAACGATGGCGCATTCACCACCGTTCCCACCTGGGGACAGGAGCGGGATCCTGCGGCGATGAGCAACGATGAGATCCTTGCTGCCGTCCGGGATGCCGGTATCGTCGGACAGGGCGGTGCGGGATTCCCCACCCATGTCAAGCTGACGATGAAGCCCGGCGTCGAGCCGGATACCGTCATTGTCAACGCAGCGGAATGTGAGCCGTATCTCACCTCCGACTACCGCATGATGATGGAGATGCCGGAA
>JAZLKY010000112.1:0-1436 GCA_045597885.1 Acutalibacteraceae bacterium
CGATCTCCAGCCGGTTGGTACCGGGATACTCTCCGGTGGTGGTAATGAAGGTAGCGGTCGCCCCGTTCTCGTATTCGGCAAAGATCGTGGCATCGTCCTCCGCCTCGATATTGTGATACTTGCCGCAGGTACAGTTTGCCCACACCGCCGTCGGCATCCCGAAGATCCACTGCCACAGGTCGAGCTGATGGGGTGCCTGATTGAGCAGTACCCCGCCGCCTTCGCCTGCCCACGATGCCCGCCATGCGCCGGAATCGTAGTATTTTTGCGTACGGTACCAGTTGGTCACCGTCCACTGCAGACGTTTGCGTTCTCCCAGTTCCCCGCTCTGCACGATCTCCCGTGCCCGTTGGAACAGTGGGTGGGTGCGCTGATTGAACATGATGCCGAACTGCCGTCCGCTCCCTCTGGCGGCGGCACACATTTCCTCTACCGCACTGACCTGCACTCCGCCGGGTTTTTCGGTCAGCACATGGTAGCCGTTCTGAAACGCCGCCACCGCCATGGTAGGATGGAAATAGTGGGGAGTGGCGATCAGCACTGCCTTGGCAAGATGCGCTTCCAGCATCTCCATATAGTCCGTAAAGCATGCCACGCCGGGCAGATGCTCCGCCGCCCATTGCAGACGTTCGGAGCTGTTGTCGCATACTGCCGTCAGCCGGGCACCGGGGACATTGCCCTTATACAGCGAGTCGGCGTGTGCCGAGCCCATGTTGCCGAGACCGATGACGGCATAGTTCAGTTCTTTCATATCACAGTGCCGCCTTCAGTGCCTGTACTGCCGCATCAAATGCCGCCCGTTGAGACGGATAGCGGAAGGAATCCATCTGCGTTTTTGCCTCGTCCTTTTCCAATGCGGCAAAGCCGTCGAATACTGTCAGGTGCGGTTCGAGTGTCAGTTGGTTACCGCCCTGCGCCCGGAATTTTTTGATGATCTCCGGCACATGACCGATGCCCTTGCCGCAGGGGACGACGGAACCGCCTTCAACGCAGTCCTTGATATGCATATAGGTGATGCGGGAGGACAGCATCTCCCACGCCTCCAGTGTTTCCTGTCCGCACTGAATGAAGTTGGCGGGATCGAAGATGCCGCCCATCATCGGGAACTGCTGCAAAATATCCAGACAACGGGAAGCAATATCTCCGTAGATCTCTTTTTCATTCTCATGGCACAGGCACACACCACTGCCCTCGGCAGTCTCCACCATCCGGCCGAGCCGCTCCATCACCTCATCACGGTAAGTGGCAGGATCTTCCCCCTTCGGGATGAAGAAACTGAACATCCGGATGTTCTCCGTTCCCATGATCTGTGCCAGTTCGAGCGTATGCTTCAGCTTATCCAAATGAGGCTCCATAGGATCGTTGATATTGATCTTGCCGAGCGGAGAACCGATGCTCCACACCCGCATTCCCTTGGCATCCAGTTGTTCTTTCAC
>JAZLKY010000113.1:0-1803 GCA_045597885.1 Acutalibacteraceae bacterium
AAAGGGGTTGTGTGAAATGTCCGGACCGAAAAAAAGGCAGAAAAAGAAAATCATACCCACCGGCTTAGTGCCCTTAGTGCCCTTAGCCGGTGGTTTTTGTTTAACCAAAACGGGGCTGTTAAAAAACTTTCGTTTTTTAACAGCCCCGTTTTTCTGTCCAACTGTGCCGACAGCAGGTACCGATCGCCGTCGGCTATTATTTGGCAAGCAGATCGCACAACCGGGCGGCAAATGCCACCGGATCTTCCACACTCATCCCCTCGATGAGCAGTGCCTGACTATAGAGGAGAGAGGCATAGGTCGCCAGTGTTTCTTCATTCTCCTGCAATGACAGGAGCTTCTGATAGATGGGATGGTTTTCGTTGATCTCCAGCACCCGTTGGGCTTTCACCTTCTGATCGCCCGGCTGGGCATTGAGCACCTTTTCCATCTCCAGAGAGACCTCGCCTTCACTGGTCAGACAAACCGGGTGAGTCTTGAGCCGCTTGGATGCCCGTACCGCCGTCACCTTGCCGTCGAGAGCCTTCTGCATGGCATCGAACAGCCCTTTTTGTTCTTCGGTGGGTTCGGACTTTTCCTCTCCGTCCGGCGTAAAACCGAGATCGCCCGCCGACACCGAGCAAAATTCCTTCTCTTTGAACTGATGAAGCATCTTGATCGCAAACTCATCCACGTCGGCTGTCAAATACAGGATCTCATACCCCTTGTCCAGTACCGCCTCGGTCTGCGGAAGAGCGGCTGCCTTTTCCACCGTTTCACCGCAGGCATAATAGATATATTTCTGGTCCTCCTTCATCCGGGACACATACTCTTCGAGAGTGACCGGCTTCTTCTCAGCAGAAGAGTAGAACATCACCAGATCCTCCAGCGCTTCCCGATGCATACCGTAATCGGAATACAGACCGAATTTCAACTGCAAACCGAAGTTCTCAAAGAATTTTTCATAATTCTCCCGGTCATTGTTCAGCATCGACAGCAGTTCCGTATGGATCTTCTTTTCCAGACGTCCGGCGATGATCTTCAACTGGCGGTCATGCTGCAGCATCTCACGGGAGATGTTCAGCGACAGATCCTGCGAATCCACCAGCCCCTTGACAAAGCTGAAATAATCCGGCAACAGATCGGCGCACTTATCCATGATCAGTACACCACTGGCATACAACTGCAATCCCTTCTCATATTCCCTGGTATAATAATTGTAGGGGGCACGGGCGGGAATAAACAGCAGCGCATTGTAGGTGGCAGCCCCCTCCGTAGAGGAGTAGATCACCTTGGCAGGATCCTCATAATCCATGAATTTCTCTTTGTAAAAAGCGTTATATTCCTCCGGCGTGACCTCGCTCTTGCTCTTTTTCCACAACGGGACCATACTGTTGAGCGTGGTCTCCTCGGTATATGTTTCGTACTCCTCTGGCTTATCCTCCTTGGGGCGGCTCTTTTCCACCTCCATGCGGATGGGATAGCGGATGTAATCAGAGTACTTTTTCACCAATCCCTGCAGACGGTAATTCTCAAGGAATTCGTCATAGTTCTCGTCCTCGGTGTTCTCCTTGATGTGCAGCTCGATCGAAGTACCGACAGAATCCTTTTCTCCTTCCTCGACCGTGTAACCGGACACCCCTTTGGAAGACCACACCCACGCCTCCTCGCTGTCATACCGGCGACTGGTCACTGTCACGCAGTCCGCCACCATGAAGGCGGCATAAAAGCCCACACCGAACTGCCCGATGATGTCCACACCGTCGGCGGGCGCATTGTCCTTCTTGAATGCAAGCGATCCGCTTTTGGCGATCGTTCCCAGAT
>JAZLKY010000114.1:0-1117 GCA_045597885.1 Acutalibacteraceae bacterium
AGATGTTCTTGACAAAAATGCGAGAGAATACGCCAATGAGACCGCTTTGGTGGAGATCAATCCCGCATTTGAACCGTCCAGCCGGATCACCTGGCGTGAATACGCTCTGATGCAGCCCGAACCGGGACAGCCGTTCCGCCGGGAGATCACCTGGTCTGATTTCCATAAAAAAGCATGTCAGTTTGCCAACCTGTTGCTTACCCGTGGCTGTCAACGGGGGGACAAGGTCGCCATCCTGCTGATGAATTCCATCGAGTGGCTGCCGATCTATTTCGGTATTCTGAAGGCGGGTGCTATTGTGGTGCCGCTCAACTATCGGTATACTGCCGAGGAGATCAAATACTGCCTGGAGAAGGCCGATTGTTCCATGCTGGTCTTCGGACCGGAATTTATCGGCAGGATCGAGGAGATCTGTGATCGCCTGCCCGCCATAGCGCATATGTTCTATGTAGGAGAGGAGTGTCCCACCTTTGCTGACAGTTATGATGGAATGATCGGATACTGTTCTTCTGATTCACCGGCTGTCACCCTTACCGAGGAGGATGATGCCGCTATCTATTTTTCTTCCGGAACGACCGGATTTCCCAAGGCGATCCTGCATCCCCATCGCAATTTGATGCATGCCGCACGGGTAGAGCAGAATCACCACGGTCAGACACATGATGATGTTTTCCTGTGCATTCCGCCGTTGTATCACACCGGCGCCAAAATGCACTGGTTCGGTTCTTTCCTGGTCGGCGGCAGAGCCGTTTTGCTCAAAGGGACTTGCCCGGAATGGATACTCAAGGCGGTGTCGGATGAGCAATGCAGTATTGTTTGGCTGTTGGTGCCGTGGGCGCAGGATATTCTTGATGCCATCGAAAGCGGAGCGGTCAAGACGGAGCAGTATGATCTGTCTCACTGGCGGCTGATGCATATCGGTGCTCAGCCGGTTCCGCCGTCGCTTATCCGTCGCTGGCTCTCTTATTTTCCGGGACACAAGTATGATACCAACTACGGTCTGTCGGAATCCATCGGCCCCGGTTGTGTGCATTTGGGACTTGATCATGTGGATAAGGTCGGAGCGATCGGTCGGGCAGGATTTGGCTGGGAAGTGAAGATCGTCGACGAGAAGGAG
>JAZLKY010000115.1:0-3623 GCA_045597885.1 Acutalibacteraceae bacterium
CGTGAGGTGACCCGGCAGGTACCCCAGCTACTGTCCCCCCCCCCGATGCCCCACGTCCCCGCCTGCCTGTACGGCGTGCCGGTCCGTCTGCAAACCGACACCGTCGGGGAACTGACCACCAATTTGGTCACCGACATCCGGGGGACGGCACAGCTGGTCGGGCTGGGGATGGGATCCTCGGTCACCGGCAAACACTTCGATGCCGTGTTTACCGATGATATTGTCAACGTGACCGACCGGGTGAGCCGGGCAGAACGGGAACGCACGAAGCTGATGTATCAGGAACTGCGTAATGTAGTTAACCGGGGCGGCAGGATCGTTAATACCGGCACGCCGTGGCATCCGGATGATGCTTTTTCCGTGATGCCGCCCGCCAAGCAATTTTCCTGCTACGATACCGGGCTGATCGCTCCGGACGAACTGGCGTCGATCCGGGCGGGAATGTCCCCGTCGCTGTTTGCCGCCAACTATGAACTGCGGCACATTGCCCGGGATGATGTGCTCTTCCGTGATCCGGTCACCGGCGGTGATCCGGCACTGGCAGAGCAGGGCCATGCCCACATAGATGCGGCGTATTACGGAGAGGACTATACCGCTCTGACAATCGCCAACCGGCATGAGGACCGTTTCTATGTCTACGGCAAACTGTGGCGGCGGCATGTTGATGATGTGCTGGATGAAGCGGTGTCGGAAATGGAACGGTTCTGTGTGGGAACGGTGTCGGTGGAGAACAACGGTGACAAGGGATATCTTGCCCGTGATCTGCGCCGACGGGGGATGCGTGTCAATGAGTACCGGGAGGGAATGAACAAGCATCTGAAAATCGTCACCCACCTCAAACGCCATTGGCAGGCGGTGACATTTGTGGATGGCACAGACAGGGAGTATATCCGGCAGGTGTGTGACTACACCGAGGCGGCGGCACACGACGATGCTCCCGACAGTCTGTCCTCCCTTGTCCGTCGTCTGGAAAAAATGCCCTCCCGGAAAGCTACCGTCGACTATGTGCCGGGCGGGATGAAAGCGGGGTGGAACGGATGATTCGATGGGGTGCATGGCTTGCCCGGCTGTTGAGGCGGCAGACGCCGGAACGGCGGACACAGCCGACCGAAGACCAACGCAAAGCCGCCCGACGGGCGGCAATAGAGTATGCCAATTTCATGGCATACGAGGGGGATGAACAGTCCCCGATTGATGAAGCACTGTTATAGCAGTGATAATATGCCCCTCGCCATGGGGCAAACGGAGGGAAAGATCATGAAAGAAAACGAAGCGGTGATCGGACAGGAGGTCGCCATGCCGAATGCCGAAGAAGCGACCGTCGCCCCGGCGGCGGAAACCGGGACGCAGGCAGAGGATATCCCTGCCGGTGCTGTTGCCAAACAGCCGGAACAGGAATCGGATGCCTCGTCCGAACCGGTGGCCCAGACGGTGGGGATCCCCTATAATCACAAGGTGGTAGAGGTGGAGATGCCTACTGTCATTGACTACTGCCAACAATTTATGCATCTGTCCCGCAACGGCGGGACACTCGAAAAACTCAACCGATTGGCGGACTATCGGGGAGTGACGGCAGATGATCTGCTGAACGGGTTGCTGACGGCACACGATGACAGCAGACGGGAACAGTTACTCCGGGAATGCAACGGGGACGAAGCCCTGGCAGACAGCCGCTTCGCCGCCGAGCAGGCACAACGGGAGCAGGCACAACGGGGAAATGCCTCCTTTGCACCGATCCCGTCCGTCAATGAACGGCTGGCGGAAGAATTTGCCGGGATGCAGGCGGATTTTGGGATGACCGATTTTCGGGAAGTCCCGTTGCCGGCAGGCGCACTGGCGTAGTCTGACGGGATCCCCCTGCGGGATGCTGTCCTACGCCATCGGTGGGAGGAGCAGAAACGCTGCCGTACCAATGACGCCCAACAGGCGGCGGCGGCACAGGCAACTGCGGGCAGTCAGTGCGACGGGACGCCCGTTTCTTCCCCCGATCCCCTGTATGCCGCTCTTATGGCGGGATACCGTGTCGCTATGAACAGATGAGCAAGCACATACTATCCAAAAAAAGAAAAAAGGAGTTTTGAAAGATGGCAAACAGTTTTCCTTCTACCCAGGTCACCGGGGCTAATGCGGTGGCAGAATTTCATCATGAACTGGACAAGGTGATCGACCAGACCGCTGCTACCGGTTTCTTCACCGACAATGCGCTCGGTGCTAAATTCGTAGGCGCAAAGACGGTGAGCATTCCCACCCTGTCGATGAACGGATTGGGAGACTACTCCCGTTCTGATGGGTTTGTCGGCGGCGATATGACCGTCACCCGTCATGTCTACACCCTGTCGATGGACAGAGGTCGTTCCTTCCGCATTGACCGGATGGACAATGATGAGGCAGGTGTGATGAATCTCATCGGTGAGACTTCTACCGAATTTGTTCGCACGAGGGTCGTGCCGGAGGTGGATGCCTACGTGCTGTCCAAGCTGGCGAAACTGGCGGAGACCAAATCCCACACCGTTACTGTCGGGCAGAGCAGTACGCTGGCGGCAGATTGCTACAAGATGTTCTCAGAAGCCCGTAACAAGGTGGAAGAGGAACTGGGGTATAACGGTGATCAGTTGGTGGCGTTTGTTGACTCCGCCTTTTTGGCGGCACTGGAATCCTCTTCGGCATTTGACCGGCAAATCGTTGTCAGCGATTTTGTCCAGGGCGGTATTAGCACCAAGGTCAAGACGGTCGACGGCGTGATCCTCATCCCGGTCAAGGGGGATCGGATGTACGATGAGTTTGTCTTCCTGAACGGACTGAATGCCGGTGGCAGTGATCAGACTGCGGGCGGCTTCACTCCCAAGCTGACCACCACCGGCAGTGGTGAATCGGCAGTGACCACCAAGACGCACATCGGGATGCTGATGTGTCCCAGGAATCTGGGCGGATTGGTGAAAAAGACCGAGAAGCTGCGGGTGTTCACCCCCGAACAGAACCAGGCGGCGGACGGTTGGAAGATCGACTACCGGCTCTATTACGATTATTTTGTAAAGAAGTCGGCAGAGAATGCTGTCTACGCCTACACCTACAGCGAAACCGTTTCCTGATAAAAAACGGGGCTGTGCCGAAAGCACAGAAGGCGGGAAGAAATAGTCCTTTCTGCTGATGTCGTTTTCGCCCGCCGGGCAAACCGCTAAACCGATGGCGGCAACCCCCTGTATAAAAAAGGGGGTGGCCCGGCGGGTATGAGTTATGCGCTCGCTATGGCAACCAAGTCAAGGAAACAACTTTATATGCACGGGTGCATCTTACACAGAAAGGAGGGAGAATATGGGTACGTGGATGGTCAACGGGGCAGGAAACTGTCACCGATTCGCCCCTTCAACGGGGTGTGAGAACGATCTGACGGAGCTGGGATACAGTCCGGTTTTGCCGGTGGCGGAGACACCGCCGCCGAAGGAAAAAAAGACAGAAAGGAGCGGGCGGAAAAATGCCGGAAAATGATGGGTTTACCCTGACGGGCAACGATCTGCTGAAGATGGCGATGCAACGGCTCAACTACACCGATACTGAGGGTCGCACCGAAATATCCCACAATGCGGATATCCTTCGCCGGGGGCTGGATGCAGTCAACTTTACGG
>JAZLKY010000116.1:0-5251 GCA_045597885.1 Acutalibacteraceae bacterium
TGACTTTTGCTATGACCGTTGTCTCCGTCGGTCAGCTTAATCGCTATGTGCGTTCTCTCTTAGAGGGCGACATACGGTTGAACGGATTGTATGTTCGTGGTGAGATATCCAACTTTATTCTCCACTACAAATCTGGTCATATGTACATGACGCTCAAGGATGAAGATTCTGCAATAAAGACGGTCATGTTCCGCACGAATGCCGAACGGTTGCCTTTTCGCCCGGAGAACGGAATGCGTGTGATCGTCCATGGGCGTGTATCGGTTTATGAGCGTGACGGAACTTACCAATTATATGCGGAAGAAATGCAGCCCGACGGTGTTGGAGCTTTGCAGATCGCCTTTGAACAACTTAAGAAAAAACTCTCCTCCGAAGGATTGTTTGATCCGCAGAATAAACAGCCGATCCCTTCCTGTCCGATGCGTATCGGTGTCGTTACTTCTCCTACAGGTGCGGCGGTGCGGGATATCATGAATGTGCTCGGCAGAAGGTTTCCGTTGGCGCAGGTCATTCTTTGTCCTGTGTTAGTGCAGGGTGAAGGTGCTGCTGATTCAATTGCGGCGGCTATCGGTCTGTTTAACCGATTTGATGCCGCCGATGTGCTGATCGTCGGCAGAGGAGGAGGCTCAATAGAAGACCTGTGGGCGTTCAATGAGGAGGCGGTCGCCCGTGCGGTAGCCGCCTCGTCGATCCCGGTCATTTCGGCTGTGGGACACGAGACAGATTATACCATTTGTGATTTTGCGGCTGATCTGCGGGCGCCGACCCCATCGGCGGCGGCGGAATTGGCTGTCCCGGACCGGTATCACCTGCTGGAGACGATCAACGGCTTATGGGAACAGATGGCGATTTTGGTCCGGCATCAGTGGGAAGACAGTGCCCATACATTGGATCGTCTGGCTGGTGCCGATTGCTTGACGGATCCCCGCTTTTTTTTGGGAGAGCGGTCAGCCGGGCTTTCCCGTTTGACGGAGAAGCTGGTAGCAGCGGCCCGATTGCCGCTCCTGTCTGCCGGGAAACGGTTGGCGGGTGTTGGCTCTAAATTGGATGCACTTAGTCCACTGAAAGTGATGTGCCGTGGCTATGCCATCGGCTATTCCGAGAGAGGGGAAACGGTTGATTCGATCAATATTGTCAAGGTTGGAGAACAGGTACGGTGGCAATTGTCAGACGGGATGATCAACGCCAAGGTGACAGCCATTATGCCCGGAGAAAGGAACGGCGAATAATATGGCAACCAAAAAAGAGATGTCATTTGAAAAAGCGATCAGCCGACTGGAGGAGATCGTTTCCATTTTGGAGACGGGTGAATGCAGCCTGGACGATTCTATAAAATTGTTTGAGGAAGGAACAAAATTGACTGCCTGCTGCAGTGATATGCTGAAAACGGCAGAACAGAAAATACTTGAATTGACCGCATCCGGAATAGAAGATGAAAAGGAACATTCAAAAGGAGCTGGGCTGGATGGCTGACTGTCTGTATACAGCAAAATTACAACAGTATTGCAATGCCTTTGAAGAAGCGTTCCCTGCCTATATGCCGAAAACGGGCGGTCTGCAAACAACCGTTGCCGAAGCGATGGCATATGCCTGCCGTGAGGGGGGGAAGCGGATCCGTCCCGTATTGTTGATGGCATGCTGCGATCTGTGCGGCGGCGAAGTTTCATCGGCTATGCCCTTGGCTGCAGCTATCGAAATGATCCATTCATATTCTCTTGTTCATGATGATCTGCCCTGTATGGATAATAGCCCTATGCGCAGAGGTCGACCTTCTGTTCATGCCGCCTACGGGGAGACGATGGCGCTGTTGGCAGGGGACGGTCTGTTGAATCTGGCGTTTGAAACTGCCTTGCGTGTGAAGACAAAAGAAGCTTTGGGTGCCGCATCGGCGCTGGCGGATGCCGCCGGCATTGACGGAATGGTCGGCGGACAGGTCATTGATCTGCAGAGTGAAGGGAAAGCGATTGATCTTTCGACACTGGAAGCATTACAGAACGGTAAGACAGCCGCCTTGATACGGGCGGCGTGTGTCATGGGAGCCCGTCTTGCCGGGGCGGATGATGAGATGGAAGCCGCTGTTGCCGCCTACGGACAGAATATTGGGCTTTGTTTTCAGATCGTTGATGATATTTTGGATATAACTGCCACTGCCGAAGCGTTGGGCAAGCCGATCGGCGGCGATGCCCGGAACGAAAAATCCACTTACGTTTCTCTTTTGGGAATGGCATCTGCCAAACAGTTGGCAGAACGCCGGACACAGGATGCCATAGACGCATTATCTCCCTTCGGTGAAAAAGCGGATGATTTGTGTCGGTTGGCGAAGGCACTGCTTATTCGCAGTCATTGAATAACTCGAAAGGATCAGACTGGATCATGGTCAAATTAGAGGATATCCATTCTCCGCAAGATGTAAAAAAACTGAAAAAAAAGGATTTGTCTTCCCTTTGTGCACAACTGCGAAAAAAAATGATAACCACAGTCGCTTCTACCGGCGGTCATTTGTCCTCCAATTTGGGTGTGGTGGAGCTGACAGTCGCTTTGCATCGGGTGTTCGATACGCCCAGAGATACCCTTGTCTGGGATGTCGGACATCAATGCTATGCACATAAAATGCTGACCGACCGCTATGATACTTTTGATACGTTACGGCAAAAAGACGGAATATCCGGCTTCCCGAAGCCGTCCGAGAGTGTACATGATTCTTTTATCACAGGGCATAGCAGTACAGCTATTTCTGCCGCCAACGGTATTGCCAAAGCAAAAGAACTGCGTGGAGATGATAGCTACACCGTGGCAATACTGGGAGACGGGGCAATGACCGGCGGTCTGGCGTACGAGGGACTCAGCAACGCCGGACGAAGTGATGACCGTCTGATCGTGATATTAAATGACAACAAGATGTCCATCAGCAAAAATGTCGGTTTTGTTTTTCGCTATTCAGCACATCTGCGTTCAAGGGTGCGGTATGTACGGTGGAAACAAGGTATCACCAATGCGATCGCCCATATTCCGTTTGTCGGAAAACCTTTAAATACTGCTTTTCATTATCTTAAGGTTCGTATCAAGCGCACCTTGTTCCGCAGTACATCCTATTTCGAGAATATGGGCTTTTATTATCTTGGACCGGTTGACGGACACAACCTGAAGGATTTGACGCAGGCTCTGATGGCGGCGAAGGCGATCAATCGTCCCGTTTTTCTTCACGTAGCAACGGTGAAGGGACGTGGATATTCGTATGCAGAAAAAGATCCGGATATTTATCACGGTATCGGTGGATTTGATGCCGCAACGGGTGCACCGAGATCCAAGTCGGCAGAGACCTTTTCTGACCGTTGCGGAAAGACGCTTTGCCGGATGGCGGAGGAGGATGAAAGGATCGTTGCGGTTACTGCCGCCATGAAAAAAGGGACTTGCCTTGACGAATTTGCCACCGCATTTCCGGATCGCTTCTTTGATACCGGTATTGCCGAAGGTCATGCGGTCACCTTCTCTTCCGGTATGGCGTGCACCGGACTTCTGCCGGTGTTTGTGGTTTATTCTACTTTTCTCCAACGCAGTTTTGACCAATTACTCAACGACACCTCAATCATGAATAACCACGTGGTGTTGGCAATTGACCGGGCGGGTATCGTTCCCGACGACGGAGAAACGCACCAAGGTATTTTTGACATTCCCATGCTGGCGTCGATTCCGCATACAACAGTGTTTGCTCCCTGTAACTGTGCAGAATTGGATATCCAGTTACGGCAGGCACTGTATGACGTGGACGGCATTACTGCTGTTCGTTATCCGAAAGGGTGTGAGCATCCCCGACTGGCAGACTATGTTCCCAATTATAAAAACTTTGATCACATAGAAGACGGAGAAAAAGAATTGGTGCTTGTTACTTATGGCAGGCTCTTCGGTGATGTGCTGACAGTGGCAGAGGAAATGCACCGCAACGGGGAAAGTGTTTCCGTCTTAAAACTGAACCGGATTCTTCCGCTTGATCCGAAAGCGGTCGCTTTAGCATCGGAATATCGCCGTGTTTTGTTCTTTGAAGAATCCTCTCGTTCCGGCAGTATCGGAGAGCGGTTGGCGGCTTCATTGATCCAAAACGGATTCGCCGGGCATTTTGCTTTGCGTGCCATAGAACAGTTGCCCGGTGTTTGCACCGTTGCGCAGGGAATGGACCAAGCCGGATTGGATATAGACGGGATCAGGGCTTTTATCGCCGGCAACGAGGACTGAACGCCTATGGAAAACAAAGAACGGCTGGACACCGTGTTGGTGAAACAAGGGTATGCCGCCAGTAGAGAAAAAGCAAAAGAAATGTTATCGGAGCACCATGTGACAGTCAACGGTCGCTTAGCAGAAAAACCGTCGTTTCGGGTGGGAGAGTCCGATGTTATTTGCTGTGATGCTCCGGCGGAAAAATATGTAGGGCGCGGCGGCTATAAACTGGAAAAGGCTTTGCGGTCAGCAGATTCTTCTCCGCAGGGATGCTGTTGTATGGATATCGGCGCTTCGACCGGTGGTTTCACTGATTGTTTGTTGCAGAATGGAGCGTCTCATGTATATTCTGTAGATGTCGGGCATGGACAAATGCATGAAAAATTGCGCAAAGATCCCCGCGTTTCGGTGCTGGAGGGAACAGATATACGCAGTGATGCTCTGAAACAGATCGTTGATCGGGAATCTGTTGATTTTGCCACGGTAGATGTTTCGTTTATACCCTTGGAGCGTGTCCTGCCGTCGCTGCTACACTTCCTGCGGGATGAAGCTGTTCTTGTCTGCTTGATCAAGCCGCAGTTTGAGGCGGGGAGAGCGGCGATAGGGAAGAACGGTGTTGTAAAGGATCAGCGAGCGCACCGTCAGGTGCTACAGGCACAACGGGAATTGTTCGAGGAACTCGGACTGCGGTTGCTGGGATTGACTTTTTCTCCCATTACCGGCGGAGAGGGCAATATTGAGTATTTAGCAGTTTTGGAAAAGAGCGGTAAAGGGAAAGACCGGATACCGGATATTCCATTGTTGGTAAGAGAGGCTTTTGAATCTTTGAGAGGGGAGACGGGAAAGTGAATGTTACGGTAATCGCCGGCAAAAACTCGCATGCCTTACAAACGGCTGTCTGTGAACGGTTGCACTCGTTTGGTTTTGCGGTCGATGTATCGGACGGTATCAACGGATTGTTGCCGTTGCCCCATCAATGCGATATGGCAGTTGCTATTGGCGGGGACGGTACCATTATGCGTGCTGCCAAAGCCGCCGC
>JAZLKY010000117.1:0-1281 GCA_045597885.1 Acutalibacteraceae bacterium
TGTTTCGGACACCTTTTGCCCGTCACAGTAGAAGGCGTAGCCATCCGGCGACCAGTCCATTCCGAACCGATGCCAGCCGTGTGCCGTTTGCGGCAGGTCGTATTTCACCCGGGCTTCTTCCCGCAGTTCGTCGCCGTAGCCGCCCATGATATTGCCGGTGGTCGCCTTTCCCGCAAAGAAGCATTCCATGATATCCGATTCCACCCCGCTCCACTCGTCACCGTAGGTGGTACCGATGCCGGGGGCTTGTGTCCAGAATGCGCTCCACATTTCTTCCGGGTGCTGTTGGAAGCGGCAACGGCATTCATAATAGCCGTACCGATGCATGAATTTCGGTTTTTGCAATTTTCCCAACGGCCAGAACGGGGTTTCTCCCCACGGGTTTTTATCCTCTGTCTTCGGGATATCGAACGAATTGCTCCCGGTCTGCAACTGCGGGGAAACATATCTGCCGTCGATCTCGGTGCGGTGCAGTTCGATATGGCTGTTGCCGTCCAGCACCACCCCCTGATCGGTATATGCCGGATTGGGCTTGCCCCAGTAGTTCAGACGGAAATCCCATTTGGTGCGGTCAAGTTCCGTTCCGTCAAATTCGTCCGCCCACACTAATTTCCAATTGCCCTCCGGCAACAAGCTGGGTTCATGGTCTTTCACTGTGAATGTTTGCATCATGCTCATCCTTTCTGCTTTATATCTTTTAGAAATAAAATGCGGTCTCCGCCGGACGGATATCCGTCAGTGCCCCGGTGTAGTGGCGCAGGGTATGGGGCTGATAGGGATGCGCCTCACATTCCGCTTCCCGGATGTCGATGCCGAGTCCCGGACGGGACGGAACGGTGATGAAGCCGTCGGCATAGGTCAGTTGTTCGTCCGTCACATCCTTACGCCACACCACATCGCTGTACATGATCTCCAAAATACAGAAGTTCGGACAGCACGCCGCCACCTGCAATGTGGCGGCATTCGCCACCGGCCCAGACGGATTGTGGGGGGCAAAGGGGATGTACCGTGTTTCGGCTTCGGCAGCGATCTTTTTCAGTTGCATGATGCCGCCCGCATGGGATACATCCGGCTGGATGAAATCCGCCGCCCGGCTGTCGAACAGTTTGCGGTAATCCCAGTGGGAATACAGCCGTTCTCCCGCCGAGATGGGAACGGGCGACTTGTCCCGCACCGCTTTGAGTGCCTCTAAATTATCCGGGGGGACGGGTTCCTCGAACCACATGGGTCTGAACGGTTCGAGTTCTTTGGCGATGGTGATGCCCGTCGGCACATCGAACC